>DKDF01000012.1 GCA_002451755.1 Ruminococcaceae bacterium UBA6855 | reverse complement strand
CTCGTGCGTCTTGCTACGCAAGTCGTTCCCTCGCCCCTCTTAGTTGGCTTATCAAGCACTGCGCCGCGGCTATTGTTAATCTGATTATAAATGGTAGCCAAGTTGTTTGTTTTTACTTTATATAAGCCTGCATTAATTATGTACGAGAATAAAATATGCCCGCACAGTCAACTGAAAATTCTGCACATACGTTTTTTACACTAACCACATCGGGTTAGTTATGCACCACACGGCGACATTATACGGGATATTTTTCTCTTTCGGTCTCCATAGAGCCATCTTAATATCAAAAAACAGCTTTCTGAATCCGCGCAGACTATATGTTATCTGCGCGCGGACAAAGCCTTTTTCTGTTATAGAGATATCCTCGTCGAGCTCCGACTCGCCGCCGATTCTGTGTTCATATATGATTTTTTCGTTGTTGAACACGCAGATAATCATATTTTTTCTGAGCCTTTCGGCGTGCAGATGAATTTTCATCCCAGGGGAAAATTTAACTTCGTCGCCCTGAACGCAGTCTTTGTATGACAAAACGAGCCTCGACGCGTCGGGCGAGTTCGTGATAAACGAGTTGCCGCGGCGCAGGGCTGATAAGATATCTTTTTCGCTGTTCGATTCGGCAAAGACGAATGTTGTCGGCGAAGCGAGCATATCCGATGCGCCGTAGTCGCGGTGATAGTCGCTGCCGCCGAGAGCCGCGATTCGCCTGCCGCCGAGGATCTGCCGCTCCCACCAGCCGATGCAGGTCATGTTGCTCTGATGCATGAACATGTTCCAGATCTCAACGCAGTCCGCCGGAAAATCTTCGAGCGGCATCCTCCAGCCGAATCGGCTGCAAAACGGATGATTTACAGACACCGTGCATCCGTTTGAATGAGCGAACGCGGACATTGAAAGATACTGTTCGTATTTCTCCGGGCGCGTGCCGTCGAATTCGGGCAGCTCGCTCCCGAATATATTCATGTGCCCGTTTCGCCCGGTGTATTCGGCGCCCGGGATGACGAGCAGATTTTCCGAATAATAGCTTTTTTCACCGACCGCGTTTTTGTTGTGGTCGGTTATTATTATCCAGTCGAGACCCTTGGCTTTGCATTTTTCAATGAGCTTGTCGGGCGTATATTTTCCGTCGCTGACGGAGGAGTGCATATGCGTGTCGCCGCAGAGCCAGATTCTGTTTGGCATATCGGGTCCCCTTTCGTGAAAATTAGAAGTGTGAAAGTTGGTAAATTAAAAAATACTTTTTATAGCTTCATTTTGTGCCGCTCTGCGGCATCGGTGCGTCGGGTCGCCGCACCCTACAAGTTGCTTATCAATAAATCTGTGCAAAGTTTGTAGGTTGATGATATCTGATTATACTGCGCACTTTTTCACTGTTCACTAATTGCTTTGAGCGCGAGCGAAATTACTCCCAGTCTTTCCATATCTCCGGGCAGTAGCCGACCGTTGCCTGCTTGCCGTTTCGGACTATCGGGGTTTTGAAGAGTTCGGGGTGCTCAAAGAGCTTCTCCTCTTTGTCTTCGTCGTGCGCGAGGTATTTTATAAACTGCTGTTCGTATGCCTTGCTCTTCTCGTCGAATAATTTGTCCATGCCGCCGATGGCTTTCTTGACCGAGGCGTATTCTCCGCGGCTCATGCCGTATTTTGCAACATCGATTAGCTGATATTTTATCCTGCGCTCCTTGAACCAACGCTCCGCCTTTTTTGTGTCGAAGCATTTTGATTTTCCGAATATCTGTATGTTCATTTTTACGCTCCTTTTCTCTTGTATCCGGTGACAATTATATGATAAAATATCTTTGTTGTAAAGGAGTTGAACCGCTTGACGATGGATATGCCGAAAAATGTTGATACTGCGATAAACCTGCTCCAGTCGGCGGGTTTCGAGGCATATGCCGTCGGCGGGTGCGTGCGCGACAGCCTGCTCGGAAAGACTCCGAACGACTGGGATATAACGACCTCGGCGAAGCCCGAGGATATGAAATCCGTGTTTGCGGATTTTCACTGCATCGATACGGGTATAAAGCACGGCACGGTGACGGTTGTTATCGACGGCGAGCCGCTTGAAATAACGACTTTCCGCCTCGACGGCGAATATGAGGACAACAGGCACCCGAAAAGCGTGACTTTTACTTCCAACCTCGGCGCGGATCTCGGCAGGCGGGATTTTACGGTCAACGCCATGGCTTACAGCAAAAAGACCGGGACGGTTGATATCTTCGGCGGAGAAAATGATCTCAAGAACAAAATAATCCGCTGCGTCGGCGACCCGGACAGGCGCTTTAATGAAGATGCCCTGCGAATCCTGCGCGCCCTGCGTTTTGCGTCCGCGCTCGACTTTGAGATTGAAGAGAAAACCGCACAGAGCCTTTTGAAAAACCGCGCTCTGCTCGGCAACATCTCCGAAGAGCGCATATCAAAAGAGCTGTTAAAGCTCGTCTGCGGAAAAGGCGCTAAGCGAATACTTACGGACTTTGCCCCGGTGCTGTTTGAAATCCTGCCTGAGCTTCAGCCGATGTATAAAAACAGCCACGACAACCCGCACCACTGCTATGATATATACGAACACACGCTGATTGCCGTCGAGAGCATCGACCCCGAGCCGACGCTGCGCTTCGCGATGCTCCTGCACGACTGCGGCAAGCCCGCCGTCAAAAAATTCGACGAAAACGGCGTCGCGCATTTTTACGGGCATCAGAGAATCAGCGCGGAGATATCGGCGCAGATACTCGCGCGGCTCAAAGTGTCGAACAAATTCAGGGATGAAATTCTCTTTCTCGTCAGCAATCACGATCGCTGGGAGCTATATGAAAACACGGAAAAAATGCCGCGCTATCTCTCAAAATTCGGTCTCGACGGCGTGCTGAAACTGCTCAAGGTCATGCGCGCCGATGTGCTCGCGCAGTCGCCTGAATACAGATATCGGCTCGACCGGATAGCCGATGCCGAAGAAATTGCGAAGAATTTAGCGGCGCAGAAGCCGTGCCTGTCGCTGCGCGAGCTCCAGATAAACGGGCGCACGCTCATGGATATCGGCATCCCGCAGGGCAGAAAGCTCGGCGCGGTGCTCGCTCAATTACTCGACGAAGTGATAGACGGGGTGACAAAAAACACGCAGGAAGCTCTGACGACCCGCGCGAGGGAAATATACAGTGAGATGAAATAAAAAATTCCGCCGTGTCGATTTTTGATACAGCGGATTTTTTGCTTTGTTGTGGCTTGAGCAATAGACAACTCCCAATTTGCAGAATCCCCCCACACTCCAGCAACAAACAAAGGCATCCGTTATGAGCGGATGCCTTGATGTTTTATAAAACTGTCTTTTCGAACGAAGTGTTTGAGATATATTTTTCTTTTATCTTCATCAGCTCTGCCATGTGCGCTGTCTGAAGATGCACTTCCTGCTGTTTTGCCGAAGCCCATTTTTCAACGAGCAGAACCGTGTCCGGACTTTCTGCCGAGAAGTAGTAGTCATAGCCCTCGCAGCCGTCCTCGGCGCGAATGATATTGAGAATCCCGGAGGCTGTTATTTCTTTGACGAATTTTTCTCCGCCGCCGGGCTTTGCCGTGTATTTTACTAAGAGCAATAGCATAAAAATCCTCCGTTTATCTGCACTGAGCCGCGATGCATTCGCTCAGGCGTGCCAGATCCTCCATGCCGAGGCTCTCCGCCCTGACGCTCGCGGGCAGTCCCGCCGCGTCTATTGCCGCGTTTATCTTGTCTTTTGGGATTCCGAGTCCCGCGCTCAGCGAGTTCGACGCGGTTTTTCTGCGCTGACCGAACGCCGCTTTGACTACGCGGAAGAAAAACCTTTCATCCGATATTTCAACAGGCGGGTCGGGTCTGATATCGAGCCTGATAACGCTGCTGTCCACTTTCGGAGCGGGCATGAACGAGCCCGCCGAGACATCGAAAAGCTTCTTCGCGTCGGCATAGTAGTTGACCGCCACCGTAACAGCTCCCGCGTCCCTGCTGCCGACCGGGGCGCAGAGTCTCGCCGCCGCTTCCTTCTGCACCATGACCGTCACCGCGTCTATCGGAATGCGGCTCTCGAGCAGGTACATGATGACCGGCGACGTGATATAATACGGCAAATTCGCGCAGACTACAACGCGCATCCCGTTAAATCTGCTCGCGATAAGCTCGTGCAGGTCGGTCTTTAGAACATCTGCGTTGAGCACTTCGACATTGTCGAAATCCTCGAGCGTCCCCGCGAGGACGGGTATGAGGCGTGTGTCGAGCTCGAGCGAGACGACTTTTTTCGCCCTCTTTGCGAGCTCCGCAGTCAGCACGCCGATTCCCGCGCCTATCTCGATAACGCCGGTGTTCCCGTCCGCGCCGCAGGCCTCCGCCATGCGCGGGCAGACGGTCGGATTTATCAGAAAATTCTGACCGAGCGACTTCGAAAAAGTGAAGCCGTGAGCCGAGAGTATTTCTTTTATAGTGTTAATATTTGAAAGATCCTGCATACTATCTCCTTGTTATTCGGTCAGCGAGCAGATGCGCACGCCGAAAAGTCCTGTTTCGACCTTGACCTCAATCGAGTCGCCGACTTCGACTTTGCCGCAGCGCTCCTTGGGCAGGTCGATCCACGCATCGACTCCCGCGCCTCTCCACGGTGTCACGCGGATTCTGTGCGGACCGTCGTAAAACGCGGTTCGGATATCGTCGTCCGTCTCGATAACGACCGTGTTGACATTATGTACGCCGCGGGTGAACGTGTTGTTGAGCGTCATGGCGCAGCCCATTATAGACAGCGCGGCGAGCAGAATGAACAGCGCCTGCTTCACTCCGCCGACGGAAAAGCCCGCAAACTTCTTTTTACATATTATATAGGCGGCAATAGTCAACACCATGGCGATAATAACGCTCACGCAGAGCATCGGACCGAACGAGTCGATGGCGTTGTTTATCTCGGTTTCAAAAATCATGAGCGCCACCGGCACCATCGGCGCGCACCAGATGCTCTCCGTGCGTCCGCGGCACATATCGAATGTCAAAAATCCTATGCTCGCCGCTGAATAGACGACCGATGCCGCCGCGACGAATTTCACGCTGTGGAAGAAAGCGAACAGCGCAAACACCGCGATATTGGCGCACAGCCAGATTATATTTTTCTTTTTCATTGATTTAACCCCTCATTGATGGCAGATTGTATTTTACTGATTCGCACCCTTGCCGCTCAAGTATTCTATATCCATTGCGAAAATACGCGCTTTTTGGCAGTGCGACATTTCCTCGCGCTTTTCGGTCGGCACCGACGGAGTTAGCGACTGCATCATCAGGCGAAAAGCATTTTCTCTGCATTTCTCATCGGTCTCTTCGTATATTTTCCCGAAAGCGATAACGCTACGGTATTTTGTGGTAAAGCGGTCTTCAATCACTCCGCCGTTTTCAACGACGCAGAACGAGCATTTGTTATCCCACGCTATGGCGTCGATTTTATGACCCTCGGCGGCGCAGTGGAAATATATTCTCTCGCCGTCATAGACATAGTTGAGCGGCACGGCATAGGGATAGCCGCCGTCGCCCGCGAGGGCGAGCACGCCGTAAGAGCCGTTTTCGAGTATTTCTTTTGCCTGCCCCTCGGGCAGTTCGCGCTCAGCGCGCCTCATTTTTCTGAACATATCATATCTCCGTGTGGTTTGGTTGAGAGTATTTTATGAATTGTCCCGCTCGAGAGACAGGATGGGTAAAGAGTGGGTGAAACCCAAAATTGAAATTTGTCGACCCTTTGAGCCATAGCGGAGTCAAAGCGCGCGACCCGGTTATCCTTTATATCAAGCTTCCAATAGCCGCGCCGTAGTGTTTGACAGCTTTCTTAGAGGAGCGGGCAACATCACCGAAGCGCCGCCTGTGGCGGATGAAGCGAGGCGATGTTGGCGAAAAACAAGGAGCATAGCGCCCGCTCCAAGGGCGATAGGCGACTATGTTTTGAGAGGGCTGAACGGCTTGCGAAGCAAGACGCACGAGCCCGCACCCGTTCAAGATCCGGCGCGTTTGCGGGCGAATGTGCCGAGCTACTGATTGAGAGCCGCGAGCTATGTACTGCGGCGCGGCGTTGCGGG
>DKDF01000061.1:55349-67063 GCA_002451755.1 Ruminococcaceae bacterium UBA6855 | reverse complement strand
CGTCTTGCTTCGCAAGCCGTTCAGCCCTCTCAAAACATAGTCGCCAACATCGCCTCGCTTCATCCGCCACCGGCGGCGCTTCGGTGATGTTGCCCGCCCCTCTCCGTTAGCTATCAAACACTGCGGCGCGGCTATTGGAGGTCTGATTATAAAAATCAATTGAGTCGCTTACTTTTACTTTGCTACAGCTCAAGTGATAGACAAATCCCAATTTGTCAATCCGTTTTATGTATGCTCAGCGTTATATCAATTGGTCTTTTTCGGCGGCGATATCATCCTCCGAAAAAATTTTCCGCCGCCGTGCAGTAAAATCTCAATTTCGCGCGTTTTATATTTTGCACGCTTTGTGTAAACAGCCAAAAATAAAGAAACAATAAAATTGTGGGATTGGTATAGCTTTTTGACACGAAAAGTGATACAATATGCCGTATACTGTTGAAAGTGAGCTGCTTTATGGAAAAGAAAGAAAAAAGAACATTCAAACAGTTTTTTATGGACAACAACAAACGCAATCTCAAAATCACGATTACCGTTGTCTGCGTGGTGCTCGCCCTTGCAATAATCGGCGGCGGCATCTATATCGGCAATAAGCTCGGACTTATTACCATCGATCACGGCGGCAACGGCAATCCCGAGGGCACCTTTGCGCCCGAGGAGCAGTTTGATGCGATGTACGATGTAAGCGACGCTTCGAGCATCGACAGCCTCATAACTGCGTGGGCGAAGAACGGCGGCGCGAAGTATTCGAGCAAGAATATAATCAATGTCCTGCTCCTCGGCGTCGACAGCGAGACCGGCAAGGCGGAGGGCGGACGTTCGGACGCCATCATCCTGCTCTCGCTCAATAAGAAGACCAAGACGATAACGCTCGTGTCCTTCCTCAGAGACTGCTATACCTATATGAACATCAACGGCTCCGAGCGCTGCTGCAAGACGAACCACGCCTATTTCTGGGGCGGCCCCGCGGCGCTTATCGAGACGCTTGAAAATAACTACAAGATTGAAATCGATCATTATATCAGCGTCGATTTCAAGAGCTTCCCGAAGCTCATTGACTCTCTCGGCGGCGTGTCCGTTCCGATTGAGCCCTATGAGGCGGATTATATCAACCGCACCACAACGAAGATTAAGAAAATAACCTCAGGCGATTCCGTCAAGCTCAGCGGCAGCCAGGCTCTGGTCTATAGCCGTATCCGCCACGTCGACAACGAGGGCGATGTCGGCAGAACCGCGAGACAGCGTACCGTTATCATGGCTCTCATCAAGAGCGCACAGAATGCCTCTGCGGGTCAGCTCAACAACGCGCTCGATATCGTCCTTCCCAATGTCGTGACGAACTACAAGCGCAGCGAGATCCTTTCTCTCATGACCCAGGCGCTCTCTCAGGGCTGGATGAACTACGAGATAAAGCAGATAGTCATGCCGACCGAGGGCAACTACACTTCCGCTCAGCTCTATACCTACTACGGCAAGATAATCAACCAGCGCCTTTCGGTCTGGGTCGTCGATTATCCCGTCGTTGCGCGTGAGCTTCAGCTCGCTCTCTATGGCGACACGAATATAAAGATCGGCGATAACCATGTCTCCGCTGTCGATCTGCTGAGAAAGGGCGCGGTTCCGAGTAGCAACAGCAGCGGCTCAGGCTCATATTCTGCGTCGACCCGTCCGCACACCGATGTCGGCACTGTGGCGGAGAGCGAAGAGCCTGTAACTCACGAGCATACTTCCGAGGTCGTGAGCGATGTCACCGAGGCGGAGAGCACGACCCGCCGCTTCCCGTTCACTCTTCCCGATTTCGGCTCAACTTCGCCGGCGGAAGACGAAGATGCAGCATAAAATTACCGCTCCGGATATATTCCGGGGCGGCTTTTCGTATATAATTGAAAAATTATGATTGATGATATATAATTGTCAAAGAAACAAACGGACGGTGATATTATGAGCAAAGTTTGTCATATAGTCGGCGGCGGCGACTTCTTCGGAATCCGCCCGATAGGGGAGGGCGATTTCATCATCGCTGCCGATAAAGGTCTGATGTATCTCCGGAATCTCGGCATAACACCGAATTTGGTCATAGGCGATTTCGATTCCCTCGGGCACACGCCGAACGGGCGGAATATTATCGTCCTGCCCTGCGAAAAGAACGATACGGATATGGGGGCGGCGGTCGCAGAGGGCGTGATGCGCGGATATAAAAACTTCATTCTCTACGGCGCATCGGGCGGCAGAGCCGACCATACTCTGGCGAATATCCAGCTCATCTCGTCTCTGTCGAGGCGCGGAATGACCGCGATTATCGATGCGCGCGAAACTTCGTTCACTTCGATAACAAACGGCAGAATTATTTTTGACGGGAACGCAAAGGGGATGATTTCCGTGTTCTCCCATTCGGATATCTCATCGGGTGTCACTATAAACGGACTCAAATATGAGCTCAAAAACGGCACGTTGAAGAACACATACGCCCTCGGTGTCAGCAATGAATTTGTCGGTAAAATGAGCGAAATATCAGTCGCTCAGGGAACGCTGACGGTCGTTTATCCGAGCAGCGCAGAGCCCTCTTTTTTCAGATTTTGAGCCGCGCGAAAAGATATTTTTGAACCAAATAATATCCTGCGCCGAGATGCTGCCCGTGAGCATCAGCAGAAGAATATACACCGCCGCGTTGACAGTTATTATGATTGTCAGCGCGGTTTTTCCGCTGCCCTGCGCCGAGGAGAGCAGCAGTCCCGTAAGAAACGAAGCCGTCACGCAGACGGCGGGTTTTATTATCGAATCCATGATGTTTATTTCAAGCGTGCAAACTTTTGAAAGCCTGTGTATGCTCAGCGAAAAGTTCACTATCTCGCTGATAAAAAGTATCGCGACATAGCCCTTTACGGAATATTTCGGGATGAGTATCAGCACGAGCACGACGCACATCGCGGAGTCGATTATGTTGTATCTCATTGAATAGACCTGCTGGTCGAGCCCCTTGAGTATTCCGTCAACCGTTGTGTCTGTGTACATTATCGGCAGCAGCGGCGCGAGCACGCGCAGATATTCCGCGCATTGCCCGTCCCCGTAGATGCACTGCGACAGCCCCTCGGAAAAAATGAACATTATTCCCGCCGTGCCCATCGAAAACAGCACGGTTATTTTTATTGCCCGCGCCGCCATGCTGTCTATCCTGTTTCTGTTGCCGCGCGCCGCACATTCGGCAAATTCCGGCACGAGCATACTCGCAAGAGCCGTCATTATGGCGGCGGGGTAGAGTATAACCGGCAGAGCCATGCCGTGAATGACTCCGTAGAGCGTCATCGCGCCGCCCGCGCTCTGCCCCGATTTGCGAAAGCCCACGGGAATCAGCAGGTGCTCTATCGTCAGCAGCACCGAGCGCGCGCACGACCCCGCGGCGTCGGGGAGCGCAATGCGCAGCAGAGCCCGAAGTCCGCCGGGTGTTTTTCCTTTCGGCTTTTGATGCTTCGTTGATTTATAGAGCAAAAAGGCGCATATCAGCGAGCTTATCTGCGATATCGTTATGCCGAGCGCCACCGCGTCGCAGGCGTATTCCGCGCCCTTTGCCGCCCGGAATCGCAGCATCAGAACAGAGACCGCTATTTTTACCGCCTGCTCGAATATCTGCACCGCCGCATATTTGAGCACCGTGCGCCGCGCCGTGAAATATCCGCTGAACGCACAGCCGACCGACGCCGCGGGGAGGCTCAGCGCGAGTATGCGAAGCGACGACGCCGTGCGTATGTCGCCGAGCCACAGCTTTGCTATCAGCTCCGCGCCGAACCATACGGCGGCGAGCATCATGCACCCGACCGTCAGCCCGTAGAGCGCGCACCGCCGCATTATCCATGCGCCCTGACCTGCATTTTTTCCGGAATCTTCGACCGTGAGCCGCGTCGATGCGAGCGGCAGACCCGCAAACGAAAATGTCAGCGCCATCGCGTATACATCCGTGACGAGCGAAAAAAGCCCTATTCCCGCCGCACCCAGCCGCCCGGTCAGATATACATTGAACGCAACGCCGACCGTGCGCATGAGAAACGATGTCGCGGCGAGCGTCAGCGTGTTTATGAGAAGCCGTTTCGTGTTCTTCATTTTTGCCTCCGGAGAAGTCAAAAAGCGTTAAATCTCTTGACAAAAACGCTTCTGAATGTGATAATATAGAGTAATTCATCGGAAAAGAGGATATCCCCGAAAAAGCGTATGTCGGTGTCCTGTACCGCATCGCTGCCGATTTCTGAAATGTAAAATCAACGCTGCTCCTCCGGCGCGGAGCAATCAGCGTTCATGTAAAATCTATTCGCCGGAGAAATGGATTATGTTATGGCAAAGGAACTCGCAAAACAGTATGATCCGAAGGAAGTGGAGGACAGAACCTATAAATTCTGGCTCGACGGCAATTTCTTCCACGCCGTACCCGACCCGGAGAAGAAACCCTATACTATAGTTATTCCCCCTCCGAACATCACGGGTCAGCTCCATATGGGTCATGCTCTTGACAATACTCTTCAGGATATACTTATCCGCTACCACCGCATGCAGGGCTATGATACCCTCTGGCTGCCCGGCACCGACCACGCTTCTATCGCCACCGAGGCGAAGATAGTCGAGGCTATGGCAAAGGAAGGTCTTACAAAGGACGATGTCGGCCGCGAAGGCTTCCTCGAGCGCGCGTGGGCGTGGAAAGAGAAGTTCGGCGGCAGAATAATCGAACAGCTCAAGAAGATGGGCTCGTCCTGCGACTGGGAGCGCGAGCGCTTCACTCTCGACGAGGGCTGCAATAAAGCCGTCAACGAGGTTTTCTGCAACCTCTATGAAAAGGGACTCATTTACAGGGGCGAGAGAATAATCAACTGGTGTCCCCACTGCCTGACTTCGATCTCCGACGCCGAGGTCGAATATGAGGATCAGGCGGGTCATTTCTGGCATCTTCGCTATCCTTTCAAGGACGGAAGCGGCTATCTCGAGCTTGCAACGACCCGACCCGAGACTCTGCTCGGCGATACCGCTGTTGCTGTCAACCCCAATGATGAGAGATACAAGGATATCGTCGGCAAGACGCTCATCCTGCCTATAGTCCACCGCGAGATACCTGTCGTCGCCGATGATTATGTCGAGATAGACTTCGGTACCGGTGTCGTTAAGATAACTCCCGCGCATGACCCGAACGACTTCGAGGTCGGTCTGCGCCATAACCTGCCCGTTATCAATGTCCTGACCGATGACGCGAAGATAGTCGACGACTATCCGAAGTACGCCGGCATGGACAGATACGAGGCGAGAAAAGCTATCGTCAAGGATCTTGAGGCTGAGGGCGCTCTCGTCAAGGTCGAGGATTATAACCACAATGTCGGCACCTGCTACCGCTGCTCGACTACCGTTGAGCCCCGCGTTTCAAAACAGTGGTTCGTCAGCATGAAGCCCCTCGCGGGTCCCGCTATCGACGCTGTTAAGAACGGCGAGACAAAATTCGTCCCGAAGCGTTTCGAAAAAGTCTATTTCCATTGGCTCGAGAATATCCGCGACTGGTGCATCTCCCGCCAGCTCTGGTGGGGTCACCGTATCCCCGCATGGTATTGCGACGACTGCGGCGAGATAACCGTTGCGAGAACCGCTCCCGACAAGTGCTCAAAGTGCGGCAGCACCCATATTCATCAGGATCCCGATACGCTTGATACCTGGTTCTCCTCGGCTCTTTGGCCGTTCTCGACCCTCGGCTGGCCGGATACCGACAGCGAGGATTTCAAGCGCTATTATCCCACCAACACCCTTGTAACAGGTTACGATATAATCCCGTTCTGGGTCATGAGAATGATGTTCTCCGGCATCGAGCAGACCGGTCAGGTTCCGTTCGATACCGTCCTCATCCACGGACTCGTCCGCGATGAGCAGGGCAGAAAGATGTCGAAGTCGCTCGGCAACGGCATCGATCCGCTCGAGGTCATTGACAAGTACGGCGCAGACGCCCTGCGCTTCACCCTTGCCAACGGCAACAGCCCCGGAAATGACATGAGATATTCCGACAAAAAGGTCGAGGCGAGCCGCAACTTTGCCAACAAGCTCTGGAACGCCGCGCGCTTTATCCTCATGAACCTCGACGGCTCCGAAGAAGCGGGTCTGCCCGATGAGCTTGCGCTCGAGGACAAGTGGGTGCTCAGCCTCTATAACGACCTCGTCAAAGAGGTTACAGACAATCTCGAGAGATTCGAGCTCGGCATCGCAGTTCAGAAGCTCTATGATTTCATCTGGGATGTTTTCTGCGACTGGTATATCGAGCTCGCGAAGATTCGCCTGCAAAAGGGCGGCGAGCCCGCACAGTGCGCAAAGCGTGTGCTCATATATGTCATGTCCAATGTTCTGAAGCTCCTTCATCCGTTTATGCCGTTCGTGACCGAAGAGATCTGGCAGTCCCTGCCGCATGATGGTGCGAGCATAATGGTCTCCGATTGGCCGCAGTATTCCGACGCTCTGAACTTCAGCGCAGAGGAAGAGCAGATGAACATGATTATGGACGCGGTCAGGGCGATAAGAAACCGCCGCGCCGAGATGAATGTTCCTCATTCAAAGAGAGCGAAAATATATATCAGCACTTCTTATGTCGATACCTTCAGACTCTCCGGCGAGTTCATGCAGAAGCTTGCGGGTGCGTCCGAGGTCGAGGTTGAGGACGGCATCGAGATAGACGGCGCAGTCTGCATCGTCACCGACGCCGCAAAGATATATATCCCCATGGGCGACCTCGTTGACTTCGAGGCCGAGCGCGCAAGACTCAATAAAGAGCTCGCCTCCGCTCAGAAGCAGCTCGACGGCATCAACGCCAAGCTCTCCAACGATAACTTCGTCTCCAAAGCTCCCGCGCCGGTCGTTGAGGCTCAGCGCGAAGCGGCGAGAAAGCTGAACGAGAAGATAGCTATGCTCAACGACAGCCTCTCCAAAATCGCCAATGCGTAATTTCGCGTGATACTGCGTTGTGAGAACCATGCGCTGTAGGGGCGGATATCATCCGCCCGCAAAATATCGGTATTCGTTCGCATTTGCGCATGTTCTCCCGCACACAAAAACCAACCTGCAAAGGACGGGCATGTCCCGTCCTTTGATGTTTTACGGAGGAAAACGGATGATACCAACCGAAGCAATCGAATATATCCATTCGCGCCTGACCTTTGGCATACACCCCGGTATGGAGCGCATCAGGGCGCTCTGCTCTGCACTCGGCAACCCGCAGGATGAGCTTCGCTTCATCCATGCCGCCGGGACGAACGGCAAGGGCTCGACGAGCACCATGATATCCTGTATGCTCTCCGCCGCCGGGTACAGAACAGGGCTGTTCACTTCGCCCTATGTCACCGATTTTCGCGAGCGCATGCAAATTGACGGCGAGATGATTCCGCCGGAGGAACTCGCCTCAGTCGTTGAGCGCGTAAAATCAGCGTGCGACGAACTCGACAAACGCGGGATTGTCGCAACCGAGTTTGAGACCCTGACCGCTGCCGCGTTTCTCTGGTACAAAGAGCGCAAATGCGATGTTGTCGTGCTCGAAGTCGGGCTCGGCGGGCTGCTCGATTCAACGAATATTATAAAAACTCCGCTCGTCTGTGTCATAACCTCGATTTCTATGGATCACACCGCGATACTCGGCAATACAATAGCTGAAATAGCCGCGCAGAAGTGCGGAATAATCAAGCCGCGCGGCGTGACGGTCATGTATCCCGAGCAGTCTGCTGATGCACGCCGTGTTATAGAAGAAACCGCTCGGCGCGAGAAAAATAGGCTCGCAGTGCCGGATATGACCGCCTGCCGTGTTGTTGATGAGACGATACGCGGCACGGATATTATCTACGGCTCGCTGAATCTCTGCATACCGTTCGCGGGCGACCATATGATAAAAAATGCGCTGACAGCCGTCACCGCCGTGCGCGAGTGCGGCTTGAATGTCAGCAATAAAGCGATAGAGCATGGAATAAAAAATGCCGTGATGCCCGCGCGAATGGAGCTTATCGGCGATAACATTATTCTTGACGGCGGTCATAACGAGGGCTGTGCCTCGGCACTTAAAGCATTTCTGGAACGCTTCACAAGCGACAGACGCGTCGCCGTGTGCGCGCTCATGGGCGACAAGGACTGCGATACATATCTGCGCCTGACCGCGCCGCTGTTTGAAAAAATGTATCTGACAGCCCCGGACAATCCGCGCAGCATGAACCCCGAAGCCCTGAACGAGCTCGCCAATAAATATTGTGCCGACTGCACGCCTGTGTCCGACCCGATAAAAGCTTGCCGCATGGCGATAAATGACATAAAGCAAAACGGCGGAACGCTCGTTACTTGCGGTTCGTTCTATCTCGCAGGCGAGGTTCGCGGTTATCTTTTGGAAAATAAAAATATTTAACCCGCCGCATTTCGGCAGGATTTTCAAATGGGATGGATTATTATCTTTGATGATAATAGTCCGTCCCGTTTTTTGTTTTGTACAAGCCGTGTTCGATTTTTGATCATATAAAAATGACCCTCCGCACAGAGCCGACCAACGGCGGCACAGATTTTTCATAAGATTTGCTGCAATTAAAAATTGTGCACAGTTCGTAGGGACAGCCCTTGCGGCTGTCCGATATCGGCGGCAGCCGATACAAAATTTTAAATGTACTGATATCGCCGACAAAAAATTCAAACAAATCCGAGAATAATCTAATTTATCCCGTACAAACTGTTAATTGATAATCACCCCAAAGGAGGAAAAAACATGGGTGTTGAAATAATCTCAAATCCGCTCAGCGTCAGCGCACTACTCTCCGGCGAGATAGACCACCATACCGCCGCTGCAATGCGCGCGGATATCGATGCCGCCGCCGCGGCTCAGCAGCCGAAAATACTGCGCCTCGACTTCGCCGATGTCACTTTTATGGACAGCTCCGCCGTCGGTCTCGTCATGGGTCGCTATAGGCTTCTGCAGGGCTGGCAGGGGAAGCTCGAAGTCACAAATCTCAGCGAGCGCAATTATAAAATGATGCGCCTTGCGGGTATGCAGGCGTTGTGTACGCTGTCGCAGAAAAGGAACAAGGAGGATAAACATGAGTAGAAAAAAGCCTGTCGATCAGATGAGCCTGAAAATAGAGAGCCGCTCCGTCAACGAGAGCTTCGCACGCGTCGCAGTCTCGGCGTTTGCGGCTCAGCAGGACCCGACGGTCGAAGAAATATCGGATATCAAAACCGCCGTCAGCGAGGCGGTCACAAACTGTATCGTCCACGCCTATCCCGCGAGCGTGGGGGAGATATACATATGGGTCGGGCTGTTTGACGACGGACTCGTCCGCATCAGGATAAGGGATCGCGGGTGCGGCATAATCGATGTGCGCCAGGCGATGGAGCCGCTGTTCACGACCCTCGGCGGCGAGCGCGCGGGCTTGGGATTCGCCGTCATGGAGAGCTTTATGGACAAAGTGCGCGTACGCTCCGTCCCGGGCAAGGGGACGAGCGTCACCATGGATAAATATATAAAAGGACGCGGCGATGGACAGGGCTGAACGCAATGAACTCGTTGAAAAGAATATCGGTCTCGTCCATGCCTGCGCCAACAAATTCCGCGGCAAGGGCGCGGAGTATGACGACCTGTTTCAGGCGGGGTGCGTCGGGATTATAAAAGCCGCCGAAAACTTCGACCCGGAGCGCGGGTTCTCGTTTTCGACCTATGCCGTGCCCGTCATTCTCGGCGAGATAAAGCGCATTTTCCGCGACGGCGGCAGCGTCAAAGTCGGACGAGCGCTGAAAGAAAAAGCACGTGCCGCGATGCGCGAAAAGGATGCGCTGACCGCCGAACTCGGCTGCGAACCGACTGTCGGTCAGCTCGCCGAACGCCTCGGCAGCGATGTTGCCCAGACGGCGCAATTGCTCAACGCCGCGATGCCAGCCGTGTCGCTGACCGCATGCACGGACGACGGCGAGGGACAGATAGACCTGCCCGTTGAGTCGCCGGAGAACGCCGCATCGGAGCTTATCGCCCTGCGCGAAGTTATCGCTCTGCTCGATGACCGCGACCGCGAGATGATAAGCCTGCGCTATTATCGCGGCATGACCCAGAGCCGAACAGCCGAACTGCTCGGAATGTCGCAGGTGCAGGTGTCGCGGCGCGAAAAAGTCGTGCTCGCGCTCCTGCGGCGCAACCTGTCCGCCTGATTTTCTTGACAATTCCCGCCGATGTGATAAACTTAACTGAGATCATATTGGAGGGACAAAAAATGAAAAAGACGATTCCCAACGGCGTCTATCCGACCATGATAACGCCGTTCACAAAGGACAATAAGATAGATTATGCGGCTGTCGAAGCGCTTATAAACTGGTACGCCAAGAAGAAAGTTGACGGAATCTTTGCCATCTGCCAGTCGAGCGAGATATTCTTCCTCTCGTTTGAAGAGCGACTCGAACTCCTGCATTTTGTTATGCAGCATACGCCGAAAAATATCTCAGTTGTCGCGTCCGGTCATGTCGCGGATGACCTCGACACTCAGATAGAAGAGGCGAAGGCATTTATAGACGAGGGGATAGACGCCTATGTGTTCATCTCGAACAGATTCGCATCAGCCGATGAGGACGACAGCGTATTTCTTAAAAATATCGACAGGGCTGTCGAATCCGTCGGCGATGTCAATTTCGGCATCTACGAGTGCCCCTATCCCTATAAGCGCGTTATGACCCCAGAGGTGCTCAAAAAGCTCGCCGAGTCCGGCAGATTCACCTTTCTCAAAGACACCTGCTGCGACCCCGGTATGATAAACGAAAAACTCAGAGCCGTTGACGGCATGGGACTCAAGATATTCAACGCCAACTCCGCGAGCCTGCTCGAAACGCTGAAAATGGGCTGCGCCGGCTTCTCGGGCGTTATGGCGAATTTCCACCCGGAGATATATTCGTGGCTGTGCAAAAACTTTGAAAAAGAGCCGGAAAAGGCGGAAAAAGTCCAGGCTTTCCTCGGCTTTGCCTCTCTCGCCGAGTGCCAGCTCTATCCCGTCAACGCAAAATATTATCTCTCCCTCGAGGGCGTGCCCATGGGCTATAACTGCCGCTCAAAGGACGCCTCGGCGTTCACGCTCAGCCGCCGCATGGAGATAGATCAGATGCGCGAGCTGACCGAACAGTTCAAGGCAGATATGGGTATAGAATGATGCCCGAACTCGGTTTTCAGTATGAATTGACGCGCTCCGACCGCAGGACGCTGAGCATAAAAATATCGCGCGATGCAAAAGTCATGGTCTATGCGCCGCGCCGCATGAGCCTCAAACATATCGAAGATTTCCTCTTTGAAAAGCGCGAATGGGTGCTCAAAAATCTCGCAAAGGTGCAGGAGCGAAAGGACATTTCCGATTCGTTCGTCCCGGGAGTGGAGTCGGGGCTTCTTCTGCTCGGGCGCGAGTATCCGCTGATAAAAAAATCCGGGAAACGCGCGGGTTTTGACGGCAGCAGCTTCTTTGTCCCCGACGGGCTCTCAGTTGATGATACGGCGGCTGCGCTCAAGGAAGTCTACCGCTCGCTCGCCAAGAACTATCTCGTCCGCAGGACATATGAGCTCGCAGATCAGTTCGGCGAAACGGTCGCTTCGGTCAAGATAAATTCCGCGAGAACGCGCTGGGGTTCATGCACCTCAAAGGGGAATATAAACCTCTCGCTGTTTCTCGTCATGGCGCCCGAGGACGCGGTCGATTACTGCATCATCCATGAGCTTTCGG
>DKDF01000061.1:40327-55322 GCA_002451755.1 Ruminococcaceae bacterium UBA6855 | reverse complement strand
TCGCATCTTAAACACATGGATCATTCGGCGGCGTTCTGGCATCTTGTCGGTTCGCGGTGCCCGGATTATGAAAAACGCAAAGAGGAGCTTAGAGTTCTGAACCTCCGCCTCATGCGCGAAAAGTGGTGAAAAACGGCTGTGATCGGGCAATATATTTGCTCCGACCGCAGCCGTTTTTATTTCATAAAACCGATTGACAACGGGAATAAATTCCATATATAATTAGCTTGTAAACGGCGCGTTCGGAGAATAACCGCCGACATAAATAATGAAAAAGGGATGGTCATGTGGCAAAAGTAATTTCATTTATCGTATCTGTAATTATGTTCTGCTTCCCTGCGCTCAACATTCCGCACGTCAAGGTTGACGATACGAAGTTCAACACCGAGTATGCCAACGTTTTCGTCCACGGTCTCGCGGGCTGGGGCAGCTACACCTGGTATAACGATTTCCTGCCCTATTGGGGTATGTTCGGCGGCGATCTGATGCAGTATCTCAACGCCCGCGGCTTCGAGTGCTATTCCGCAGCTGTCGATCCCACGGGAAGCGCATGGGACAGAGCCTGCGAGCTCTACGCCCAGCTGACCGGCACCGTCACCGACTACGGCGAGGAGCATTCAAAGCGCTGCCGCCACGACAGATACGGCGAGGATTATTCCTCCGATCCGCTTATCGACGAGTGGAGCGCCGAGGATAAGATAAATCTTCTCGGTCATTCATTCGGCGGCGCGACCGTCAGACTTCTGGCTGAGCTTATGGCAAACGGCAGTGAAGCCGAGCGCAAGGCTTCGGGCGGCGATGTCTCCGACCTGTTCACGGGCGGAAAGGCAGATTGGATATATTCCGTAACCGCGCTCGCCGCTCCGCATAACGGCACGACCGCCTATCTCGTGCGCGACGCTATAATAAAGGATGTCAACGCCACCGCCGAAGAGCGCGCGGTTGTCGCCATGCTCACCGTCGCCACCGCTCCGCATCTCGACAGAGCACTTTCGGACAGCGCGGAGTATGATATGGACATCGACCATGCTCTCGCGATGAATGAGAATATTTCGACGCTCAAAAATGTCTATTATTTCTCCTATCCGTGCAGCGCGACCGAGCGCAATGCGGACGGCACTTACAGCCCGGTCGACGGCAATATAGATAAGCTCTTCAGAGCGTGTGCGGTCAGAATGGGCAAGTTCACCTGCACCACCAAGGGCGGCTATGTCGTCGACGAAAAGTGGTTCGAGAATGACGGACTCGTCAATAAAATTTCCGCTCTCGCTCCGTTCAATGCGCCCTCTGCCGTTTACAGCGGCGGCGAAGTTGCAACGGGCGTATGGAACATCATGCCGACCTTCAGCGGCGATCACCTCTCGATTAACGGCGGTCTGTTCGTCAACCACAATGTCCGCGTGTTCTATGTCGACCTGCTCTCGATGATAAACGAACTGTGATATAAATCTCCCATAGTTTGCAGTGGAGTGCAAAACAGAAATCCTACCCACGGTTTTCCCTTGGGTAGGATTTTTTGTTTGATAATCGCCTCGGTGATTTTAGAAATCGCTGCCGCTTATTTTATATATCCCGGTGCATCGCCTGCGGGAATGTACATCGTCTGGCTGTAGCCGTCGGTGAATGTTATCTGCGCGACATATCCGCTAAAGGCGGTGTAACACTTCCCCTGAGCGAGAGCGAACAGCTCGTTTGCCTGTTTCTGATCCGTAACGGTCTTTATTAAGCAGTCGTCCATGTCGCCGAAAGTTTTGTTTATCAACTTTATTTCTTCCGTGTTGAACATCGTGCTCATAATAAAAATCGGGTTTATCGCCGTGCCGCCGTATTTTCCGCTTTTGTTTATCTCCTGTGCCTGCAAAATGATGCGACGGCAGTCGTAAATATTGACGCTCCTGACTTCGCGCTTTTGCCCGAGTGCGTCCGCCATGCCGTGTTCTTTGATAAACTTCAGCGTCTCGGTCATGTCGCCCGTGATAGCCGCAAGAACCGACCTGCCTTCAACATTTTCTTCATATCGGCCGCCGTAGTATGTGGCACTGTCGTTGAGATAAATATATGCGACTTCCTTTTCGCTGCCGCGAAGAATATCCGTATATTTTTTCTTCGATATGTCGCTCCATATGCATTTGCCGAGCTTATCAAGCTCGTCCGAGCTCATCTCGCGGCAGAAGCTGCCGTCCTTGCTCGCTATTAAAACGCCATCCGTATTGCGCAGCGGACTGCCGTAGTTTTTAAAGAAAAAATATCCTTGCGAGTTTGACATACCCGGAGCCTTTACGCCTTCGCTTTCGAGCTTTTCACGCTCTGTATCGGAGGCGGCAAGGAAAAGATATTGCTGTTCCTTTACCCCGTCCGTGTCGGCAACGGCAAAATATGAGTTGAGGTCTTTTTCACTTATGTTTGTGAAAGTGCGCTCCATGCTCTTTCCGTTCTTGAAATAATATTTGACGGAGAACTGGGTGTTTGTCTTTTCGTCGCTCTTCTTCTCGTTCGTTATGAGCTTGTGGATGGAGAGCACCGTGTTTATGTCCTTTTCCGTCGAGAGAGTTATGCAGTTGGAATAGGGCTTGAGAACCGTTGCAGTGCCCTTGACGGTGCGGAGTATACTGCCGTTTTGCGCCATTCCGCTCTCAAAGCTGAACGGCATCGACACCGTGACATACTCTATCTCTTCCGCTTCGGGAACGCGCGCGGTGTAGCCGAATCCGCCGGTCAGAAATATTGCGGTGATTATCGCCGTTGCACCTGCGGGTATTGCAAACTGCCAAAGATTTTTGCGAACCGCTTTCAAATTCCTGCGCGCTATGAACGTGTAGGCAAAATATGCCGCGAGCATGACTGCGGCTCCCAAAAGCGCGGCGAGAGCTGTGCTTACGGAAAAGACAGCTGTTTTTAATACCCATGCGGGAACGGAAAATCCGCAGAACACTATTATCGCCGAGGTAAGCGCTGTGAGCACACGGCTCGCCGCCGGAACTCCGAGCTCTTCAAGCTTCTTTTTGCCGAACATCCGCTGCGCGAGCACGATCAATACGGCGGTCAAAACTATCCAAAGCAGTATCGGAAGCCATGCGTCTATCCCGGGCAGAGATGAGCCGTCCTTGCAGAAACCGAAGTCGATAGGGCCGAATCCGCGCAGCTTTAAGCTTAGTATAGCCGCCCTGTCCGTCCCGGGAACGCGGAACAGCGTGAACGGGCAGAATGTCATTATCCCGCGGCCGCGTTGGGGATAGAAACTGAAATAGTAATGCTGCATATCCATGTCGCCGGTGTAATTCACGCCGGAGACTGCCGTCCTGCCGCGCAGAAATACCGAAGAAAGGGCGTCCCAAGCAGTTGAGAGAAGCGGCAGGGCGAGAATGAGCACTACAGAATAGAATATGCTCTCCGCAACGCTGCCCGTGAGCGAAGCCGTCAGCGCGCCTATCGCGAAGCCCGCGAACATCATCGCCAGGAATCCGGCATACTGATAGAATATGACCGGGAGAACTTTTGCGGCGGAACATCCGGACGCGCAGCATATTATCGCGCTGATTATTCCGGGTATTATTATCGCCGCGCCGAGGAGCGTCAGCGAAGAAATGCAGCGGTTTTTAAAGAGCGTCGAGCGGCTGAGATTGAAGCTGAACCACACGTTTGACTGATTCTTTATGTTGATGAACCGCAGGGTGTATGCCGCCTGTACCGCGCCGACGAGCACAACGCAGAATGAGATGAAAACAAGCGCGTCGGGCGAGTCCCTGAACCATGTGAAAAAGACCTTTTCTTTCTGCTTGAACTGAAAATATGCGCATACTGCCGCCTGCACTGTGAATGCGAGAAAGGTCAGCGCGGGTATGACGAGATTTGAAGCAAAGCTGCGCTTTAAATCGGCAGACGCAATGTTATTCAAAGACTTTTGATATTTCATCGCTCTTGTCCTCCGTTTCCTGTAAGAATATTTCTTCAAGCTCCATCGGGAACTCGTCGATGAACAGCGGATTTAATGCGCCGAGCTTCGCTCTCGCGTCGTCAATATGTCCGCAAACGGTCACAACTGCGCTTTGGCCGTCGATGTCGAGCTTCTTGATGTCGATGTTTCCGAACAGCGAGCGCGTCGGCTCGAAGTCGAACTGAAGCCTGAATTTCCGCCATGTCGAGGGAATGTCATCCGTACAGCAGTTCATCTGCATGTGCTTGCCGGATATCAGAACTATCCTGTCGCAGAGGTTTTGCAGATCCGATATGGCGTGGGACGAGATGAGCATGGTGCATCCGCTCTGCGCCATGTAGTCCATGAAAAGCTGCTTGCAGATGTCTTTTTTTGCGATGTCGAGCCCGTCAAGACATTCGTCGAGCAGCAGGATTTTAGGCGACGATGCGAGCGCGAGGGCAATTTCCGTCTGGCGCTGCATGCCTTTTGAAAATCCGCGTATCTTGGCGTCGCCGTCGAGTTCGAAGAGCTTTAGCATGCGCTCAAAATTGCCGAGCGAAAACTCGGGGTAGTAGTCCTTGTAGAAGCGAGCCGCGCTGTTCGGGGTCGAGCCGATGGGGAAGAAGAGATCGTCCGGCACGAAGAACAGCCGCGAGCGTACCTCGTCCGAATCATAGGTGGATTCGCCGTCTATGAGCACCTTGCCGGAGTCAGGTTTATATAGCCCGGCGGCGCATTTTATGAGCGTGGTCTTGCCCGCGCCGTTGTAGCCGATAAGACCGCAGACGGACGAGTCGCAGGCGGTGAATGATATGTTTTCAACGGCGGTGAAATCGCCGTAGCTTTTGGTGACGTTTCTGAATTCAATCATGGCGTTCGCCTTTGTGCTCCTTTCATTTGTTTTCGGCGTAGACCTGTTTTAGCAGCTTTTCAACATCCTCTTCGCTCAGCCCGTTTGCCTTTGCGGAGCGCAGAGCCGCCGAGAGCGCGGTCGTAGCCTGTTCGCGGATGCGGCCGTTGTCCGCCGCGTTTTCGCTGATAAAAACTCCGCGCCCGGGCTGCGAATAGGTCACGCCCTTTGCCTCAAGCTCCTGAAACGCGCGCTTTACGGTGTTCACATTGAGCTTGAGCTCGGAAGCGAGGGAGCGGGTGGAAGGCAGACGGTCGTGCGGCTTGTACACGCCGCGCCTGACCATGAGCATTACCTGCTCCTCAATCTGTTCGTAGATAGGTGTTTTTGAGTGAAAATCGAGTATAATCACGATTTGTCCTCCGTGTATAAAAAAAGTTAGCTAACTGAGCTATCTCAAATAGCTCAGTTGTATATTATCATAGTTTTCGGCGTTTGTCAACAAAATAGTTATATTTTTCCCGCTGTCAATATCCCCAAATGTCCGGGCTTTCAATTGTGCATATTGCAAGAAATTTTTAAAATATATACAAAAAGATGCGATAAAACAAACTAATATGTTGCAATATTGCTAATATAATGCTATGATTAGAAAAAACAAGCAGGAGGGTAAAGATGTATAACACAGAAAATCCGTACAAAAGCGCGGGGGAGTATCTGAAGGCGCCGCTGTTTGAAAAATATCAGCTCAGGCGCGCCGCGGTCAAGACCTCGACCGCGCTGTTCCCGTTCATGCTCTTCGCCGCGATATTCGCGTTCATAATACTTATTCTCGGAAAAGTTTTTCCGTCCCTGCTCGACGGGCTCTATTGGGTCTCGTATATGTCCGTCCAGCTTTTCGGCATAGGCATGTCGATATGCATGGCGTATTACGCGGGCGGATTTTTCTCCGCTCTCGTCTCGGGCGTCCTCGCCGTGTATTTCGGTCTCTTCTGCACCCAGGTCGCAGGCGTTGAAACAATAGGCGGCTCGTCTGTTATCGGCTTTATGGGCTATTATGTGATAGCCCTGCTGAGCACCGTGTGCGTGACCTTCCTGCACAAGGTCTGCGTCGTAGTTATAGAATGGGCGTTCGGTTTGCTTTTAAAGCTTGCCCATTCAAAAATAAAAGACGATGCAAAGCGCGAGGAGCTGATATGCACATTCCGCCCGCAGCTTAAAAATATGACCCTGCTCGGCGATTCGCTCGTTGTCATCGGACTCTCCGCGTTCGCGGTGTTCTTCGTTATGAACTATGCCTACGCTCTGCCGATGACCCTGCTCGCGCATAAGCTCGCCGGAATAGTTGCCTCCTCCGCAAATATCATTCTCAAGGGCGCCGTGATAGGCTTTGCGCTCGGCTTCGATGTCGGCGGTCCGCTCTCGCTCGCGGTGTTCGATGAGATATTCAAGGGTGTGCTGGCGGGCTCAATGGAGAGCGCAAGGCTGCTCACCGTATTCTCCGCGGCGATGATAACCCCGTCGTGGATATGCATGATTTATCTCTTCGTCGGCAAGAAGTTCAAATCCTGGCCGATGGTCGTCTATGATGAAAACCTGCTCAACACGGGCTTTATCAATGAGGTGTTCCAGAATGTCAGACTCATGGCGATGTCGCCGATGGTCTATTGCGTCAGAGAGCCGCAGACAACGCCTTTCGCGCTCATCGGCGGAACAACGCTCACAGGTATTCTCGCCGCGGCGTTCGGCATCTGCAACGAGTCATTCTTAACTGACTACGCCCGGAAATACGGGCTTCTCCGCACGTCCACAATCGTCGTCACCGATAAATACGACGCCTTTGCGGGGCTGCTGCCTCCGCTCTATGCCGGCGGGGGAGCAAAGGTCATTTTGCTCTCGTTCGCGGCGGCGCTCGTCGGCTCGCTGCTCGGCGTGGGGATTGTAGTTTTGCTCAAAAAAACGCGCTATTCAAAGCAGGAGAAGCGCGGCGAGGATCTCTTCCTTGCCTACGGCTATGAGTTCACTCAGCAGGAGTGGAACAAGACATATAAGAAAAAGTCGAAACTCGAACAGAAATTAGGTCTCGCGGGCGATATAGAAGAAAACGAGCCGGAGCTCGAACCGACGGAATAAAATAAAACCGGGGTTGGCGAAATACCAATCCCGGTTCTCTTTGTCTCTTATTCTTTTACATATCTGTCGAATGTAAAAACATATCCGTTGCTCTCCTGTGCGGCGGAACGCTCGACGAGCTTCCAGCCTGCGCGGCGGTCGAGATCGGGGAAGAACTTCTCCGCCTTTCCGTCCGCATTCACGCGCGTTACATACGCTTCATCGCATGAGTCAATCAGCTCGTTGTAGACCGCCTCTCCGCCCATGAGGAATACATTTTCGTTATTTTCTATAATGTCCGCGAGCTCGTCAATGCCGTGGCACACCGTGACATTCTCGGCGCTCCAATTTTCGTCTCGCGTCAGCACTATATTATTCCTGCCCGGCAGAGCCTTCTGCCCCGGCAGGGAGAGAAATGTCGTGCGTCCCATGATAACGGTGCTGCCCATGGTCTTCTCTTTAAAAAACTTGAGGTCGGCGGGGATGTGGAAGAGCATTCCCGTGCCCTTGCCGATGCCCCAGTTTATGTCGGCGCAAACTATTGCTTTCATTTTCGCTCCTTATATCGCAACGGGTATCTTCTCGGTGAACTCGTGATATTTGTAGTCCTCAAAATGCACGCTGTCGGGCGTGAACTTATAGAAATCCGTTATCGACTTGTCGAGAACGAATTTCGGCGCGTCGTAGGGTTCGCGCTTTATCAGCTCTTCGACTATCGGAACATGCTTGTCATAGATATGCGCGTCCGCAATGACATGAACAAACTCGCCCGGCTCAAGTCCCGAGACCTGCGCTATCATATGAACGAGCGTCGCATATTGGCAGACATTCCAGCTGTTTGCCGTGAGCATATCCTGCGAGCGCTGGTTGAGTATCGCGTTGAGCTTTTTGCCCGTGACATTGAAAGTCATGCTGTAGGCGCAGGGGTAGAGATTCATCTCGCTCAGGTCTGCGTGGACATATATATTTGTCAGTATGCGGCGGCTGAGCGGATTGTGCTTGAGGTCATAGAGAACTCTGTCAACCTGGTCGAAATCGCCCTCGGGATAGTGGTGCTTGACTCCGAGCTGATAGCCGTATGCCTTGCCGATGCTGCCGTCCTCGTTAGCCCAAGCGTCCCAGACGTGACCCTTGAAGTCGTTGACATTGTTCGATTTCTTCTGCCATATCCAAAGCAGCTCGTCCGTTGCGCTCTTGATAAAGGTCTTTCTGAGCGTCATCGCCGGGAACTCCTTTGAAAGGTCGTAGCGGTTGACGATGCCGAACTTCTTTATCGTGTGCGCGCTCGTGCCGTCCTCCCAGTGCGGGCGGACGTTGTAGTCCGTGTCCCATGTGCCGTTTTCGAGTATATCCTTGCAGTTGGCGATAAATACCTCGTCTGCGTAGCTCATTTCTTCCTCTCCTCTTTACCTTTTTATATTATTCCCGTCTGCCGGAGCAGATCGGGTATTCCGTGCTCAAAGTCAACGCCGTAGCGAAGATCCGTGCCCGCTTCTTTTGTCCTCACGATGCAGCCGTGGGTGTAGTCGACGGCTATCCTCGCGCTTTCGGCGAGGCTCAATCCGTTCATGTATGCGCCGAGCAGCGCGCTCGCGAACACATCGCCCGTGCCGTGAAAATATCCGTCCACCGTGTCCGAGAGGGCGTAGCTTATCTCGTCTGTCGAGCGGTCGTATGATGCCGAGCCGACCTGTCTGCCGTCGAATGCAACGCCCGTCAGAACCACCTTTGACGGTCCGAGACAAGAGAGCCTGCGAAGCGTCGACTCAACATATTCTTTTGAGTAGGGGGCAGGGCGGTATTCCTCGCCGAGCATGAACGCCGCCTCAGTGAAGTTCGGAACAATTATGTCCGCCTTGGCGCAAAGGCGCGTCATCTGCTTTGCAAAGTCCATGTCGAACACCGTGTACATCTTCCCGCCGTCCGCCATCGCGGGGTCAACGAGCACGACCGTGTCTTTTTCTTTGAAATCGTCTATGAAATCGGTCACTATGTCTATCTGCTCGACCGAGCCGAGAAAGCCGCTGTATATCGCGTCGAATTTTATTCCGAGGCTCTTCCAGTGCTCCGCGATCGGGCGCATGTCGCCCGTGAGGTCGCGGTAGGTGAAGCCCGTGAACCCGCCCGTGTGCGTCGAGAGCACGGCGGTCGGTATGACCGAAACCTCAATGCCCATGGCAGAGATTATCGGCAGGGCAACGGTCAGCGAGCATTTGCCGAAGCCCGAAATATCATGTATTGCAGCAGCCCTTTTGAGTCTCTCTATGTGTATCACTCGCTTTTTATTATAATGTCCGCAAGCTCGCCTGCGGTCAGATTCGGAATATATTTTTCCACCCGGGTTTCTTCGAGCACCGATATTATTTCATCGCGCCGAAATTCCGCCCCGCGAAGCTGCGCTTCGAGCTTTGAAATATCTCCGGTGTTCATGAAATCGCCGAAAATGCGTATATCTTCTATCCGCCCGCAGGCGGCTTTCTTTTTTATATAAATCGTTCCGCAGCCAAGACGGGTTCGCTCAGCCTGCCCGAATCGCTCGATGTTGAAGTTCCATTCGTCGGTCGAATATTTGCTGTCCCGAAGCTTTTCAATGGCTTTTATATCGCTTTCGCTGAGTTTATATATTTCTCCGCCGCGCTCCGTCATATATCCAGCCAGTATCGCGCCGATAATGTCGGGGCTGACTTCTTTTTTCGTGTATTCCGACAGATTCGCAACGCGGCTTCTGACTGATTTCACCCCGTGCCCGATCAGCTTGTTTTCGTCCGGCTTCAGTGCCTCGGACATAGCCTCAAGGTCGGCGTTTATCAGCAGCGTGCCGTGAAACAGCAACCTGCCGCCGCGCGAACACATCGCCGTGCCGGAGACTTTTCTGCCGCCGACAAGAATGTCGTTCCGCCCTGATATCTCCGCCTCAACGCCAATGGAGTGCAGAACATCTATAACGGGTCGGCACAGTTCAATCTTATCCGCCTCGCCGTTTATAATGAACGAAAAATTGAGGTTGCCGCGGTCGTGATAGACAGCTCCGCCGCCGGTCAACCGCCGAACAACGGGCAGCGAGCGGGTGCTGACATAGTCGCGGTTTATCTCGTCCGCCGCGTTCTGATTTCTGCCGATTACAATGCACGGCTCATTCTGCCAGAGCAGGAAAAAATCTTCATCTTTTTCGCAGAGAAAGTATTCCTCCGCCGACAGGTTGAAAAACGGATCGCTGCTGCCGAGCATCAGAATAAACACAAAAACTCATCTCCGAAAATCTGTTGCTTTTTATAATATCATTTTGCCGGATAAAAATCAATAATCAGCTCGAATGAAAACAAAGTAAAAAAACAGAGGCTGTCCCGTTTTTGCGGAACAGCCCCGGATTTTATTTGAAAAGCTTTCTGATGAAGTTGATTATCGAAGAGGTGATTTGAAGTATGGGCTTGACGATTATTTTGTCTATCACCTGAATGATAGGCGATTTGTCCGAGCCGCTGTCGTTCTTTATCTCGGCATAGAAGCCGTCGTAGTCACCCTTTTCGTATCTCTCGAGCATCTCTCCGAAGGTGACATCCTTTTCCTCGCCGTCCTTCATGACGCTTATCTTTATGTATATGTCCCTGAAGGTGAGGTACTCGGCGTCGGGATCGACGCACTCGAATCTGTTGCTGTCGGGCGCGGTGTCGGTCTTGACTCCATCGAAGGTCAGAACATCGAAGTGGAGGTACATCGCCTCGGAATATTTCGTCGCGTAGTAGGCGAGGTATCTTCCTGCAACGCCGTCAAAGACGGTGAGCGTGCCCTTGAAGTTGATGACTTTATTCTCCTCGTCGTAGCTGACGGTCACGAACGGCATGTCGTTGTCTATGGCGTATTCCTGCGCGGCGGTGTTCTTCTCGTCGCAGATGAGCAGGAATTTTTCGTTGTGATTGTCAAACGCGTCGTATTCTATTTCCGTGTCGCCCTCGGTAGTTATCGCAACCGTCATGAGGTCGCCGCAGTTTGCGAATGCGAGGGAGTTTATATTTTTCACATCGCTTCCGAGCAGAACCTCCGTCAGATACGGGAATCCGTTGAACGCGTTCTTGCCCACTGAGGTCACTCCGTTGCCGAACACAACTCCCGTGACCAAATCAGCGTTGCTGCTCCAGGTGTAGTCAGCGACATTGTCATAGGAATACATGTCTCCGCTGCCTTCGACCGTTATCTGATAGAGGTCGGGCTGGAAGCTCCATGTGAGGTTGTCGCCGCATACGCCGCTTGTCTGACCGTAGTTGTAGACTATCTTGATGTTCTTGAGCGCAGACGCAACGTCAACGACGTTTATCTTGTCCCAGTCGCTCTTTGTGCCGCGATAGTATATAGTATCTATCTTGTTCGTGCCGCCGAGCGCACCGATTTCTATTTTCTTTATGCCCTTGCCGACAACAACGGTTCTGAGCTTCGGGCATATCGAGAATATATCTTTGAAAGTGTCTACTTTGTCGTTGAACTCGAAATGTGTCAGCGGGGTGCTGCTGAATGCACCGCTTCCCACATATTCAACCGAATCGGGGAGATAGAACTCCGTCATTCCGCATCCGTTGAATGCGTATGAGTCTATCATTCTGACAGTGTCGGGGACTGTGGTTATCTTGAGCGAGCCGCAGTTTCTGAACGCGGCAGACGGAATCTTCTTGATGGCATATGAGAAAGTTACATCAGTAAGATTCGCGCAGTTGTAGAAAGCATATTGATCTATGTTGCAGTTTATATCAAAGGTGAAAGCTTTCTCGAAATTCGGGCAGTGGAGCAGGAGCGACTTGTCTTTGTTATAGAGCACTCCGCGCTCGTCCGCGCTGTAGTTCGGGTTGGCGGCGTCTACCGTAACCGCCGCAGGGCAGCCGCTGAAAGTGTATCCGGGAATTGATATCTCTGTAAGATTTTTCGATATATTTATCTCTTTGAGCGCGCAGCTTGAAAAAGCCCCATAGCTTATCTTTGTGACTGAATCCGGGATGTTAACACTTTCAAGCTTTTTGCAGACGGAAAAGCATTCCTGAGGAATAGTTTCAAGACCCGCAGGCAGAGTTGCTTTTGTCATTTTCCAGCAGTCACGGAATGCGCCTGTGCCTATTGTCTTTACGGAGTCGGGGATAGTGATATCAACAAGCTTCGTCGCGCCGTAAAAAGCGTAATCGCCGATGGTTTCAAGTCCGCTCGGAAGATTGACATCTGTAACTCCCGTGTTCTTGAATGCGTATGCGCCGATTTCTTTTACAGTAGATGCAACCGTGCACTCGACAACATCGTAGTCAGCAGTTGTATTTTGGGCAGGGAATCTGATGAGCTTTGTCTTGTCCTTGTTATAAAGGACTCCGTTGAGCGAGCTGAGATACGGGTTGCCGGAATCGACCTCGAACGATTTCATGTAATAGAACGGCTGTATCGAGTCGCAGAACACTCTCGCGTCGGTTACGTTTATGTTCTTGCCGATTTTAACCTTGAGAGCGTATGTGTTTATTTCCGAGGTGTCCCATTTATTTATGTCATTGACCGTTAAAGTTCCGCTTCCCGTTATGGTTACGGTACTTGTGGATTTGTCGAAGGTGAAGGTTATCTCCTCCGGCTCTTCCTCTTCGCTGTAGTTATAAACAACATTTGCCGATTTGATAGCGCTGTTGTCGTAGCTGTCTATAGTTATGAGCTTCCAGAGCTCCTCTGTGCCGCGGTAATTTACCGTATTCAGCGATGAATCGAACGCGGCGCCGTCAACTCTCTGAAGCGTCGCGGGGAGAGTTACGGTATTGAGATTTTTGCAGCCGTTGAAAGCATATGTCGGTATGGCGCGCAGGTTATATGCAATGTCAACATTCCTGAGGTTTTCGCACCCTTTGAATGCATATTTGTTGAGATCGCATCTGACAGTGTAGTCAAAAGTATACGGAAGATTCGGGCAGTAGTAGAGCAGGGTCTTGTCCTTGTTGTAGAGCACACCGAGATCGTCCGTGCTGAAATACTGATTTTCGGGGTCGACTGTCAGGGCAATATTGAGTCCGCCGAAATTTCTTCCGGGGGAGTCGGTAAACGTCTGAAGATTTTTGGGAAGCTTCAGGGTTTTAAGCTTGGTGCAGCCAAAGAATGCGATGTCGCCTATGGTAGTCAGCGAATCGGGAAGATTTACTGTTTCGAGGCTTCTGCATCTGTCAAATGCGTCTTCGGGTATCGCGGTAACTCCCTCTTCAATGGTTACCTTGTTGAGCAGATTGCACTGAGCCAGAACGCCTTTGCCCATCAAGGTCACCGAGCCGGGTATTGTGATATAGAGCAAATTGCCGCAGTTGTCAAACGCAAAGTTTTCTATTGTCTCAAGACCGTCGTTCAGGAATATTGTTTTGAGAGCGGAAGAAAACTCAAAAGCACGGTAAGAAATGGTTTTCACGGTATCGGGAACGGTGTAGAACGAAAATTCTTTGCTTCCCGCCGGGTATTTTATGAGCACAGTCTTATCTTTGTCCATAAGCACGCCGTCGGGGTTGCAGAGATGTTTATTGTTCGCGTCTACCTCATATTCGTCTACAAAGTCAAAGTTCTCAAAGACGCGTCCGGTTGTGATATTTACATCCGCCCCGATCTTTACATGCTCGGCGACCCATGAACCGCCGAAAAGCCCGAATTTGGCAACATCTTCGCCAAGCGTGCCGCTGCCGCTCAAAACGAGCGTTTTGTCGGCTGAGGTGTAGACCCAATCGACTCCGTTTATCGTGCCGCTCGCGTCCGAGCCTGCGGCAAAAGCCGCTCCGGCGCAGCCGAACACAGTCAGTGCCGCAAGCGCAATGCTCAAAAATCTCCTGAGCGTTGCTTTGATTTTACTGTTCATCGTTTCTTGCACCCTTTCTCATTATCATCATCACTTCAACAGTGAAATATCCGTTTTCATATCTGAGATTGACCTCTCCGTTGTATTTCTTTGCAGCGCTTCTTATGCTGCCGATTCCGAGCCCGTGGTTCACGCTGTCGAGCTTCGTTGTTTTGACGGCGTTGTTCTTTATCTCGACCGGGTGGAGAGTGGGGTTGCTGACGGCCAGCATGAACACCGCCGAATCCGGGACGGCGTGAACGCTGATGACTGCGTTGTCAACGAGTCTGCTCGCCTCAATAGCGTTGTCCAGCGCGTTCGCAAGAATAGTGCAGAGGTCGATGTTTTCGATCCCGTCGGCGGGTATTATTCCGTCGAAATCAAGCTTGGTCTGCCAGACTGCCGCAGCTGCGCTCTTCTCTGCGAGTATTGCGTCGGCGAAGTGATTGCCTGTTGAAAAAGCATTTTTCGTCGCGTCGAGCCTGCCGTAAAGCTCGTCTATGTATTTTTCCGCCTCGCCGTACTGCCCGTCTGATATCAACGCCCTGACGGAAGTGAGATTGTTCTTGAAATCATGGCGGAACACACGCATATCGCGGTTCTTCTGAACCATATTATTGTAGTGGTTGAGCTCGAGCTCAAGCTGCTTCTCCGTCGCGCGCTTTCTCTGCGAAGCGATGAGATATTTTGTGACCAGATACGCTATGCAGCCGACGATGAGCACTGAGGAAAGCATGGTCAGCGCGTTCGCCGTCTCCTTGGAATAATCCGCGTTGAGCGACACAGTGACGCTGTAATATGCGGCGAGAAATGCCGCGAATATCATCAAGCTTGCGACCGGCGGGAATCTGTCGAACGATTCTATGATGTCAAAATCACCGACCCTGTCGCTTATCAGCATGATGGCTATGAACACCAATACATACAGTATGGTTTTTGCCGCCATCTGACCGATGGTGTCGAGCTTGAAAGCGTAGTTTATAATGAACGCGAAATAGTCGAGGCTCGCCGCCATCGCGATACCTATCCATAAAAACGCCGTCTTCTTTTTGTACGGCTTCAATACGAGATAGGGGAACACGATAAAGCAGAGCGTCGATGTTGCGTCCGCGATGTCGGTTATGCCGAAATATTCTGGCAAGAATATCGGGAGAATCGAGAGGGCGGCAAGAACGACGCAGAAAACGGCAAGCGGAGCTTTTCTGACCTTTTTCTTGTAGCCTATGAGTGCGTGCAGGAATATGTATACGAAAATCATGCATGCGGCGCAGCTGATGAGGTTCAGCGGCGGGCA
>DKDF01000061.1:24636-40283 GCA_002451755.1 Ruminococcaceae bacterium UBA6855 | reverse complement strand
AACGGCGTTTAGTACCTTAACATTGTTCATCTTCTGTTACCCCTATACTTTAAAGTGCGTTGCGCTGCCGTGCCAGCTCGCGAAGCTTTCCGGATATCTTGTTTAAGCTTTTCGCTCTGATCGGAATGCTCTCCTCACGGTTCTTTATGTATATACCATCCGTATTAAGGTAATCTATCATCGACAGATTCGTCAGATAGCTGCGGTGCGTGCGGAAAAAGTGAAAAGGCGTAAGCTCCTTTTCAAGGCTGTCGAGAGACCTTTTGCAGACGAACACTTTCTCCTGCCCGCCGCTGTCGTAGTGGATATATGCGTCCTTACGCTCGACTTTTATAAAATATATGCCGTCTATGTCGATGAGCTTTGAATCCCCGCCGTTTCTGACGAGCAGGCGGCGGAATGAATATGCGTCCTTGTCCAGCTCGTTGAGCGCACGGTAGAGCTTCTCTTTCTCAACGGGCTTTGTGAGATAGCGATGCGCATGAACCTCAAAAGCGTCGTAGACAATGTCGTCGTATTGCGAGATGAATATAATAGTCTTCATTGTCATATATTCTTCTCTGATACGCTTTGCAAGCTCGAACCCATCTATATCCGGCATTCGGTAATCGAGAATAAAAATATCGAATTCACCGATTCTCTCTGCCAACTCCTCGGAGTTTGAAAAGGCCGTAGCACTTATTCCGTAGGCTGCCTTTCGCGGATATTCTTCAATGAGTGACATTATCTCACGAAGCTCCCTCGGATTGTCATCACATACCGCAATTCTCAATATAATCTACCCCCAAAAAAGAACAAAAAAACTTCCTACTGCATTTTAATACTTTAAACAATTTCTGTCAATGAATTTGGATGCTTTGCCCAAAAAAAATTAGTTAATACCGAAAAAAGTCATGTTCGTACCGAGGTGGTAGCCTTTTAATTCTTCTTCCCGTTTTTGCGCTTTTTCGGCAGTCCCTGCGCAATATGCGGAAAAGAATTTTCCGTCTGCGAGGTCGGCTGAATGTTATAAGTTCCGTATTTGTTAACCATGTCGAATGAGTCCTCGGGTTCGCCCATGACAGGGTCTGAGCTCGGGGTGGGGCAGTGGCTGCAGTTGAATTTTTTTTCGGTTTCTTTATTCATTTTAATTTTATCCTTTCTGATAGAAAAAAGCGCCTTTGCATTTATTATTATTTCCGCCCGATGCCGAAAAAATTTACTTGTTAACAAAGATTTAAAGAAATTTTTATATTCTCTTTAAACTCTATTGCAATTTTGAATCTAATTATTGTATAATTATGGCACATTTTCAAAAGGAGTGTCGCTTTTTCATGAAAGAAGAACACAGAAAGTATGCCGAAGAGGTATACGACATAATCAATCATGCCGCGAAGAACATCGGCGCAAGATTGCCGGGTTCGGACGGCGAAAAAAAGTTTGCCGCTTATATGGGCGATAAGCTCAGAGAGATCGGCATCGAGCCCGTTCGCGAAGAGTTTGCGGTTTCCCCGCGCGCGTCCATCGGCGGAATCCCCTATGCCGGCTGGCTCGGTCTCGCGCTGAGCGCCCTTGTCTATATCGCAATGGGCATCCCCGCGGTCTGGTACGGCATGGCGCTCGCTTCGGCGGCATGCATCGTCTGGCTCGTCTGCAGCGTTTTCCTCTATAAGACCTGGTTCGATATGTTCTTCAAGCAGGAGGTATCGCAGAACACCTACGGCGAGCTGCTCCCGGAGGATGGCAAGTATGACTACACCATCATCCTCTCCGGCCATACCGACACCAGCTGGAACTGGCGTCATTCCGAGCACGCGTCGAAGTTCGCTAAGACCAACCCCGCACTCGGTCTCGTTGCCACCTTCGGCAAGGTCGGCTTCGGTGCGCTCTGCTTCTTCTTCCTTGCAGGCACTTCGATTGCCGTCGCGACCCTCTACACCGGCTATTATTTCGGCGCAGATTGGGCGGCGGAAGCTTTTGCTTCTCCCGCGTTCGTGAACTTCATGTTCGCTATGCGCTTCCTGCCCCTCGTTACCGCTATCGGCTGCGCGTTCCTTGTCATGTGGGCTGATCCCGATCCGCGCAACGCATCCCGCGGCGCTATGGATAACGCATCCGGCTGCGCTATCAGCTATGCTGTTACAAAGTATTTCAAAGAGAATCCCGATAAGATGCCCAAGAACTGCCGCATCATTGACTTCAACTGCGGCTCTGAGGAGGCGGGACTCCGCGGTTCCCTCGCTTTCACCCGCGCTCATAAGGGCGAGGCTATTCTTGAGAACGCATGGAACATAAATCTGGACTCCGTCGCCGATAAGGACTATTTCGAGGTCGTTATCAAGGACGATTGGCAGTTCTGCCGCTTCGACAAGGATCTTGAAGCGATGTTCAAGGATACTTTCTCGGAGCTCGGCATTCAGAGCAAGTCTAACGGCTGCATACATAACCCCGTCGGCGGCTGCGACAGCACCCCGATGACCAAGGCGGGCATGAAGTCCGTTACCTTTGCGGCTCAGGATCCGACCCTGACCTATTATTATCACACCTGGCACGATATGCCCGAGCGCTTCAGCGTTGACACCGTCGGCGACGGCTTCGATGTTGTCCTCAGCGTTATCGACAAGATCGACAAGTTCCAGCAGGCGAACGGCTTCACCGGTCCCCGCCAGTAAAAAGTGTTTTGAGCGGCTGCCGCGAACCGTATTTGCGGTTTCGGGCGGTCGCTTGACTTATATTCAAGGAGGTAATAAAAATGAATCTTCAGTCAGTCATTGACAAGAAGAAAGAAGCGGCCGAGTATATGGTGAGCGAGATAACCCACATATGCAAGGACTTCGAAAAACGCGACCCCGGCTCCAAGGGCGAGCAGCAGGCATGTGAGTATATGGCGGACGTGCTGAAAAACGAGTGCGGATGCGAGAGAGCCGACGTCGAGTCGTTCAAAGAGAATCCCGGTTCGTTCTTCGGCTGGATATATTTCACGATTACCTTCGTCCTCGCGGCGGTAGCCATTTCGTTTTTCTATCCGCTCGTCTCGATAATTCTTATCGTCCTCGGTCTGCTTATAGTCTTTATGCAGTTCGGACTCTATAAGAAGTTTATCGACCGCTTCTTCCCCGAAAAGACCGGACATAATGTCACCGCAGTCAAGAGCTGCAAGGGCGAAGTCAAGCGCCGCATATTCTTCAATGGTCATCCGGATGCCGCCTGGGAGTGGCCTGTCAACTATAAGCTCGGCGGTGTCGGATTCGAGGCTCACGCGATAATCTGCGGCATCGGCGCTGTCTATTATCTTGTCCTTTCCATAATGCTTATAGCAAAGAACGGGCTCGAGTATGTCCCGTTCGACGCAGACGAGACTCTCGGACTTCTTCGCCTCATCGGCCTTGTGTTCGTCCCGTTCCTTATCGGTCTTTACTGGATGTGGAATGAGAACCGCATCGTTGACGGCGCGAACGACAACCTCTCCGGCTGCTATATGGGCATAGCTATCCTCAAGGCTCTCAAGGAAGAGGGCATCGAGTTTGAAAACACCGAAGTCGGCGTTATCCTCACCGGCTCCGAGGAAGCGGGTCTGCGCGGCGCAAAGGCGTGGTGCGCGGCTCATAAGGGCGAGTTCGACGATGTCCCGACCTTCATCTTCTCTTATGATACGATTCACGATCCCAAGTATCTCATGACCAACTACCGCGACCTCAACGGTACGGTCAAGGCGGATAAAGATGTCTCCGACCTGTTCATGGAGGCGGCTAAGGAGCTTGATATCTCCTGCAAAAAGGGCTGGGTTCCGCCTCTCGGCGGCGCTACAGACTCCGCAGCGTTCGCGCAGGCGGGCTTCAGAGCGACAGGCGTCACCGGACTCAACCATAAGCTTGAGGATTACTATCACACCAGAAGAGACACCTATGACAACATGAACGAGCAGGGTCTCGCCGATTGCTTCGCGATCAGCGTCAAGGCTCTCGAGATGTTCGATAACGGCGCAAAGCAGTAAATTTATCTGAAATAAACTGACCCCGAACTGTATTAACAGCCCGGGGTTTTGTCTGTCGAAAAAGTCTATTATTGCACGGTCTCAAGGCTCACCTGTGTAAGGGGAGCAGTCACGGCTTCGCCGTGACTGAGGGGTTGTTGTGCGAAAGTTCAAAATATCCGACAATTTCAAGAAAATTGCAGCTTATTCAAAACAATTCCCTCCGGCACTCCGCGCACCTCCGTTTACGCAAATGGGGCTTTGATTCCTGTAAAGCCTTCAAAAATGTTTTTTTCTACAAACTGACCCCGAACTGTATTAACAGCCCGGGGCTTTGTGCTTTGTATATGTTTTTTATCCCAAATCCGGCTCGGCGGTTATCTCGACCTCCGCCTTCTCGCAGCCCTCAAGCTCGAGGATGATTATCTCATTCTCGTCCTTGAGCAGGACTCCGGGGATGTACAGCGCGCGCTGGGGGCCTATCTCCCAGTAGCGCCCGATGTTGAAGCCGTTTATGTATACGCAGCCCTTCTTGAATCCGTCGAGGTGAACGAAGCAGTCCTTTTGGCTCTGCGCCTTGAAGTGCCCGCGCATGAAGAGGGGATACTTGCCGCCCTCGAGCGAAAAGTCTATCTTCTCGGGGTTGTCGAGCGGGAGCGTGACAACATCGTAGCCCATGAGATTCTGGTTGCCGTAGCGGATGGCATCAATGCCCTTGCGGTCGTAGAGGTGCTCGCCGTAGTTCACTCGTCCCATCGCGTCAACCAATACGCCTATCGTGCAGCCGTCCGTGCAGCCGTCGAATTTGAATGTGTCGTAGCCCTTGACTTTGTTCTCGTCGCGGCGGTCAATAGTCGCCTTGTGCTCGCCGTCTATATAAATGTATGCGGTGTCGTGGACATTCGCAACGCGCAGCTCGTGCGGGTTATATATCTGCTCGAGTCTCGTCTCGTAATAGATCATGCCGCTGTTCTGACCGAAATATTCCATGCTCTCGGGCAGGGGAACGCGGTGGTGCTCGCCAAGATTGTCGAAGTTGCTTATGAGCGACGTGCTCTCGTCAAGCTCGACTTTGCCTATCGTCTGGAGCTCCGGCGATGCGGGAAGCTCGGTCTCGGGCAGGTTCTGAGCCTTGAGCAGAAGCTCTCTGACTGCATAGTAAGCGGGCGTGTAGTCGCCCCATTCTGTCAGCAGTGCGCAGTAGTCGTAGCTCGTGACCGTCGGCTGATATTCTTCGTAGCAGTTCGCTCCGGCAGTGAAGCCGAAGTTCGTGCCGCCGTGGAACATGTAGAAATTGAAGCTCGCGTCGATGTCAAGAAAATCTTTAATTTCGCCCGCAACGCTGTCCGAGCCACGCGTGTGATGTTCCTCGCCCCAGTGGTCGAACCAGCCGCACCAGAACTCGGTGCACATCTTCGGGGTGTTCTCATGGAATCTGTCCATGGCGTTGAATATCTCGGACGCACGCGAACCGAAGTTCAGCGTCTTGAACACATCGGGGAGCGTGCCGCCGGAGAGCATGCTGTTGTCATCGCCGTCGGAGGTGAAGAGCATAACTTTTGCGCCGCAGTCGAGCATCAGCTTTTCGATATATCTGAGATACTCCTTGTCGTTGCCGTAGCTGCCGTATTCGTTCTCGATCTGCATCGCGATTATGTTGCCGCCCTCGCTCTGCTGAAGATCGCCGATCTCCTCAAACAGCCTGTGATAGAAGTCCGAAACGTGCTGCAAATATTCGGGATAGGCGCAGCGCAGGCGCATGTTTCTGTCCTTGAGCAGCCATGCAGGCAGTCCGCCGAAGTCCCACTCCGCGCAGATATACGGACCCGGTCTGACTATCGCATAGAGCCCGACCTCCTGCGCCGTCTTGATAAAACGCCTGATGTCGAACCTGCTGGTGAAGTCAAATTCGCCCTTCTTAGGCTCGTGCATGTTCCAGCAGACATATGTTTCAACCGTGTTGAAACCCGCCGCCTTGAGCTTTCTGAGCCTGTCCTCCCAGTATTCGGGCATGATGCGGAAATAGTGCATCGAGCCGGAATATATGCGGAAGCTCTTGCCGTCCATTTTGAACTCGCCGTCTTTTATAGTGAGCATTTAATTCTGTTCCCCCTTGGGCTTTTTAGTTGATTATACAATACCGCCGATGTGCAGTCAATAAAACAGCAGCACAGCCGGCGTTAAAAATTTTTATTTCAGAGCCTTCGGTTCGTCGATGAGCCCGAGAAGATAGTCGGCGGAAATATTGTAGTATTCCGCAAGCGTGCGCAGGTGATGGCTCGGCAGATCTCTTATGCCGCGCTCGTATGCACTGTAATACTGATAGGTCGTGTTGAGGACTTGAGCAATTTCCTTTTGCGTCTTTTCCCGATCCTCGCGGATGTCGCGCAGTCTCTGATAATAGTATTTTTGCATAATTTCAGCAGCCCTCTTTTGTCAGTTTTGCTGAATTGTATCATATGTGATTAGTATTTACTTGACAATTAATCATATGTGGTTTATTATAAAGCGAAACTAACCGTATATGGTTAGAAATACACAGAGGAGGATTTTGGGTGTTGAAAGAAAAATTTTTTGGCGGATTTAGGTACAGCAGTGAAAAGAATGTTGGAGGGAAAATAAAAAGAATAGCTCAAAATTTTATGTGGTTTGATACCGTTGTTTTATTTATAGGCGGAATTGTTATGTTTTTTGCCGGAATTATATATAGTGAAGATTTGTGGGGGCTTTGTATTGGCGGTATGTTTACGGCATTACTTGCTCCGTTCGTGGCATATGTGACGAATCTTCCGATATATGCCTTTGGTGAGCTTGTGGAAAACAGTACTATCACAGCAGGAAAGATTTCTCTGGAGAGTGCAGGAACAGTTGGTGCTTCAGAGGTGATTTTTGGTGTAAACAGTGGCAATAAAAAGCAAAGCTTATGGACAAAAATGAAAGAAAGTAGTGATACAGACAGGAAAAAAGCTGAGCTCGACCGCTTAAAAGAACAGGGGCTTATAACCGAAGAAGAATATCAGGAAAAGGCAAATTCGGATTCCGTGAGCACAAAATCGGAAAGTGATTTAGATGCAGGTAATAATAAAGAAACAGATAAAAGTAAGAGAAAGACAGAGCTTAAACGGTTAAAAGATCAGGGACTCATAACAGAAGAGGAATATCTTAGAGAAATCAAGAGAGGGGAATAAGAAGTGAATAAAAGATTAAACTATCATGCAGATAAAATGAAATTGATTTGTATTTTACTTGCTGTTGCGGCAGTTATAGTTTTGATTAGTCAAATTGGCTCGGCAGCTGTAAAATACACCGAATATTATGAAGACCCTTATTATAAATCCGATGACATATATGATATTACACAAAATGTAATAGAAGGTGTAATAAATTCGATTATTGCTTATGGATTGCCTCTTGGGGTGAGCATATACATATATGTGAAAGGTGAGGACAAAAAGGCTGATGCATATAAACTCTTTAAAATTTTTGTGTTGGCTGAGACAGTGTTGGGAATATATCAGCTGATTCGCAGCGAGGTTTTTTCCTTTAGCTCTCCGGATATAGAGGATTTTATGGTTTTCCTGTTTTCGATGTTGCCAATTGCCGCTTTACCCGCAGGTTTATATTTCCTCAAAAATGGTAAATATAAGTTGTTTAAAGTGATGTGTGTGCTGTTTTTAGTATTTCCATGTATTCAATGGATACAGAGTAATAGTGATTTTATAGGAGAAATTACAGATATCGCAGTGGACTTGTCAGAGTTTGAAGATATAAATGAGCTTTGGTTGAGAATCGCAGTCTTCGTTCTCCCGATAATCACCATTGCCGCAGATGCACTCTTGCTCTTCAAGGCGTTCAGTCTCGGATCGAGCATCGAAGAACAGCTCAAACAGCTCAACGCCGAACTTTCCGCAGGGACACTCAGCAAGGAGCAGTATGACGAACAGCGTCAGAAGCTGTTGGAAAAGCTTTAATAACTTTATCTGTGTATGCAAATACCGCCGACTATCTCCGCCGGCGGTATTTTTATCTGTTCCCCAAATGAAAAATACCGGCAGATTTTACTCTGCCGGTAAATTGTTTTTTTAAAGCTTTTCTTATGCCTTGTTGACCGATCCGAACAGCTCCATCTTCTCTTTGACGGTAGCCTTGATAGCCTCGAAGCCGGGTGCGAGAAGCTTTCTGGGATCGAAGCCCTTGCCCTCGAGATCCTTGCCTGCCTCGATGTACTTTCTGGTAGCGTCAGCGAAAGCGAGCTGGCACTCGGTGTTGACGTTGATCTTGGAAACGCCGAGGGAGATAGCTTCCTTTATCATGTCTGCGGGGATGCCTGTGCCGCCGTGGAGAACGAGGGGCATCTCGCCGGTGAGCTCCTGAATCTTCGCGAGAACGTCGAATCTCAGACCCTTCCAGTTTGCGGGATATTTGCCGTGGATGTTGCCGATGCCCGCTGCGAGCATATCGACGCCGAGATCAGCGATCATCTTGCACTCCTCGGGGTCAGCGACTTCGCCGCCGCCGATAACGCCGTCCTCTTCGCCGCCGATGGCGCCGACTTCGGCTTCAACGGAAATGCCCTTCGAGTGAGCGAGAGCGATTATCTCCTTGGTCTTTGCGATGTTCTCCTCAATGTCGTAGTGAGAGCCGTCGAACATGACGGAGGAGAAGCCTGCCTCGATGCACTTGAAAGCGCCTTCATAGGTGCCGTGGTCGAGGTGAAGAGCGACGGGAACGGTGATTCCCAGCTCGTTTATCATGCCGTTGACCATGCCGACAACGGTCGTGAAGCCGCACATATACTTGCCTGCGCCTTCGGACACGCCGAGGATAACGGGGGAGTTGAGCTCCTGAGCGGTGAGAAGGATTGCCTTTGTCCACTCAAGGTTGTTGATATTGAACTGACCGACCGCATATTTGCCGGCCTTTGCATCTTTGAGCATCTGTGCTGCGGAAACTAACATAGTAAAAACCTCCTAAGCTTTTATGGCATTATTATACACCATTAGCTGCAAAAAATCAATATTATCGATCCTCTCGGAAGTAAGAAAGTCCGAGGCTCGCGGGCGGCAGATTCTCGCGCTTGCGGCGCATGCTGACCGCGACAAGAACGATTATCGTAACAACATAGGGAGTCATCATGAACAGCTCCTGCGCGCCGAAGCTGAGGTTCGGGATGTAGTTGTGAACGACCATGAGACCGCCGAAGAGGAACGAGCCGAGGATGCCGAGATCGGGCTTCCAGACGGCGAAGATAACGAGCGCGATTGCAAGCCAGCCGCGGTCGCCGAAGCCGTTGTTCGACCATACGCCGTTCGCGTAGTCCATGACATAGTAGAGACCGCCGAGACCCGCTATAACGCTGCCGACGATTGTCGAAATATATTTGTATCTGCCGACGTTGATGCCCGCCGCGTCACTCGTTGCGGGATTCTCGCCGACCGCGCGCAGCTGAAGTCCTGTGCGCGTGTGCTTGAAGAAATAGGCGGTGATGAGCGCGATGATTATCGCGGCATAAGCGAGGAAGCTGTAGGAGAAGAATATATCTCCGACCTTTCCGAGCTTTGCGGCGAACGGGAGCGTCGTTTTGAAGCAGTTGCTCGTTGCGCTCAGCGCTATCGAGGGAATGTCGCTGCCGGTTATCTTTATCAGCGAGCCGCCGAAGAAGTTGCCGAAGCCGACGCCGAAAGTTGTCATCGCAAGACCCGTGACATTCTGGTTTGCACGCAGAGTAACGGTCAGGAAGCAGTAGAGCAGACCCATGAGCGCCGAGCCCAAGATGCTCGAGAGCAGGGGAATGAGCACTGCAAGGAACGGGTTCACCGTCTCGACGCTCTTCTCATAGAAGAACGCGCCGATAACGCCGGAGATGCCGCCGACATACATGATGCCGGGGATACCGAGGTTCAGGTTGCCGCCCTTTTCGGTTATCGTCTCGCCCGTTGAGCCGAAGAGCAGAGGGATGCTCTGCATTATAGCACGCTGAATGAATGTGATTATCATTATGCCTTCGCCTCCTTGCTGCGGAACTTGACAGAGTAGTTGATGAAGAACTCACTGCCGATGATGAAGAAGATTATAATGCCTGTGATGATATCGGCAAACGAGTCGTTGAGTCCGAGGCTCGTCGATATCTGAATTGCGCCCTTCTGGAAGAAGACGATGAGCAGTGAAGTGAGGATCATGTAAGCGGGGTTGAACTTCGCAAGCCACGATACCATTATCGCGGTGAATCCGCGTCCGCCGACTGTGTTTGTCGCGATGGTGTGGTCGGTGCCGCTGACGAGCAGAAGTCCGGTGACGCCGCAGAGCGCGCCGGAGAGGAGCATCGTGCGCATGATGACCTTCTTGACATTGATGCCTATGTAGCGCGCGGTGTTTTCGCTCTCGCCGACGACGGAGAGCTCATAACCGTGCTTGCTGTATTTGAGATAGATGTACATGAAAACGGTCAGCGCCGCAACGATAAGTATGTTGAGCAGGTAATCCTGACCGCCGAGGCTCGGAAGCCAGCCGTTGTGGCTGACGCTGTTGATGACGCCGATGTGACCCGAGCCCTTGGGGTTCGACCACTTGTAGCAGAAGTAAGCGACGATCTGCGTTGCGATGTAGTTCATCATCAGCGTGAAGAGCGTCTCGTTGGTGTTCCACTTAGCCTTGAAGAACGCGGGAATGAAAGCCCATATCGCGCCCGCAACAATGCTCGTTATAATCATAACGGGGAAGAGGAGATAGGACGGGAGCTTGTCGCCGAAGAGGATCATGCACGCCGCCGTCGCAAAGCCGCCCATGAGAGCCTGTCCCTCTGCGCCGATGTTCCAGAATTTCATCTTGAATGCGGGGGTGACTGCGAGCGAAACGCACAGGAGCATTGCAAGGTTCTGGAGCAGGCTCCATATACGCCTCGGCGAGCCGACCGCGCCGAAGATTATCGCGGAATAGACCTCCGCGGGATTCTGTCCGGTGATGACGACGGTCACTACCGCGCAGACGAGCAGCGCAAGCACGACCGCGCCGATTCTGATGAGCCATGCCGCCCATGAGGGGATGGCGCTGCGCTTGACTATGTGGAAAAGAGGCTCGCGCTTCTGTCCGATTGACTTACTCATGGGTTTCACCTCCGTCGGTTTTGGTCATAAGCAGACCGAGCTCTTCCTTTGTGGAAGTCCTCGCGTCAACGAGTCCGGTTATCTTGCCGGAGTTTATGACGAGGATTCGGTCGCACAGCTCAAGCAGAACGTCAAGATCCTCGCCGACGAAGATAACGGCGACGCCCTTTTCTTTCTGTTCGTTGAGCAGGTTGTATATAAGATAAGATGAGTTGATGTCGAGTCCGCGCACGGGGTAAGCCGCCATGAAGACCGTGGGGGAGGAAGCAATCTCACGGCCGACGAGCACCTTCTGCACGTTGCCGCCGGAGAGACGGCGGACGGGCGTATTCGCGCTCGGGGTCACAACTTCGAGGTCGTTTATAACCTTTTCTGCGAGTGTCTTGGGCTTCTTGCGCTCAAGGAACGCGCCTTTGCCCTTGCGGTAGCTTCGCAGCATCATGTTGTCGATTATATCCATGTTGCCGACGAGTCCCATGCCGAGTCTGTCCTCGGGGACGAACGACAGGCGAACGCCGAGCTCGCGGATCTGCATAGGCGTCTTGTCGCGCAGGTTGTCCCGGCCGCCGGTCTTGGGGTTGTTGTACATGATCTCGCCGCTGTTGAGATGCTGAAGTCCTGCGATGGATTCGAGCAGCTCGCGCTGACCGCTTCCGGCGATGCCCGCGATGCCGAGAATCTCGCCCGAACGCGCGGTGAACGAGATGTCGTCAAGAAGCTTGACTCCGTCGCGGTTGATGCAGCTGATGTCCTTGACAACGAGCCTGTCCACAGGGTCGACCGGATCGCTGCGGTCGATGTTGAGGCTTATCTTCTTGCCGACCATCATCTCTGTAAGCTCGGATTCGTTCGTCTCCGCGGTGTTGACCGTGCCGATGTATTCGCCCTTTCTGAGAACCGATACGCGGTCGGAGAGAGAGAGCACCTCGTGGAGCTTATGGGTGATGATTATGATAGCCTTGCCGTCGTCGCGCATGCGGCGCAGGATGTCAAAGAGTTTGAGCGTCTCCTGCGGGGTGAGAACGGCGGTGGGCTCGTCAAGAATAAGGATGTCTGCGCCTCTGTAAAGCACCTTGATTATCTCAACGGTCTGCTTCTCCGAGACGGACATTTCGTATATCTTCTTGTTCGGGTCAATGTCGAAGCCGTACTGCTCGCTTATCTTTTTGATGCGCTCGGCGGACTTCTTGACGTTGAATTTGCCCTCGTCAAGTCCGAGAATGATGTTCTCCGTTGCAGAGAACACGTCCACGAGCTTGAAATGCTGATGGACCATGCCTATTTTGTAGTCGAGCGCGTCCTTGGGGGAGCGGATGACTACCTCTTTGCCGTCGATGAAAATCTGACCGTGATCCGGATAGTAGATTCCGGCGATCATGTTCATCAGCGTTGTTTTTCCGGAGCCGTTCTCGCCGAGAATGGAGAGTATCTCACCGCGGTTGACGGTCAGACATACATCCTTGTTGGCGACGATGCTTCCGAAGCTTTTTGAAATATTTTTCAGTTCAATTGCTGCGTTCAAGCCCACTTATCCTCCTATTTTAAATCTCAAAAGCCGATTAAAACAGGAAGGATAATCGGCTTTTCAAACTTAAAAATCTTGTTTTTTGAACTGCTTCAGACGGAGCGGCTTTCGTCGCCCCGTCTGAATGAAAGTTATAGCTTAATTATTTGTTGAGAAGAGTGATGCCGTCGATGTCAACATCGAAGTAAGGAGCAGAACGCTTCTCAGACTCGTGGAAGTAACCGTTGGAAACAACCTCGGTGTCGGGGGTGTAGTTCTCGTCGGTATCGACGTCAGCCTTGTAGCTGGTGAGAACCTTGCCGCCAACGGTGAATGTGGAGGTGTCAAAAACATGAAGAGTGCCGGCCTTGAACTGCTCTTCGGCAGCCTTGATAGCCTCGGCAGTGCCGGGAGCTGCGACCTTCTCGTTGATAGCGGTCAGCTCAACAGCGCCCTCGTTGATGCCCTTGCACCAGTCGGTGTCGATCTCTTTGCCGTCTCTGACGCACTCGATCATGTACTTCATGTAGGGAACCCAGTTGATTCTGGACGAAACGATGAAGGTGTTCGGGCAAGCGTCAAGAGTGGAGCCGTTGTAAGAAACGTTGGGGATACCTGCGTTCTCGCAAGCGGTGGGAGCGCCCATGGAGTCAGCATGCTGGCTGATGAGCTTGCAGCCTCTGCCGATAAGCAGGGTAGCAGCTTCCTTCTCCTTGGCCTCGTCGTACCAGGAACCGGTGAACTGGACTTCCATGGTAGCCTCTTTGCAGACAGATCTTACGCCGAGGAAGAATGCGGTGTAGCCGGACTTAACCTCTGCATAGGGGAATGCGCCGACATAGCCGATCTTAGCGTCCTTAGCTTCGAACTTGCCCTCCTTGATCATAGCGTTGAGCTTCATACCTGCGGCAATACCTGCAAGGTAACGGCCCTCGTAGATGGAAGCGAAAGCGTTGTGGAAGTTCTTGAGACCCTTGGTGTGAGCCTGGGTGCCGGTAGCGTGGCAGAACTGAACGTCCGGATACTTCTCGGCAGCCTGGATCATGAAGCTCTCGTGGCCGAAGCTGTCAGCGAAAACGATTGAGCAGCCCTGATCAGCAAGGTCAGCCGCTGCGTCGTAGCAAGCCTGAGTTTCGCCGATGCCGGTCTTCTTGACCATCTCAACGCCAAGCTCCTTGCAAGCTTCCTCAGCTGCGGTGATGAAGTTCTTGTCATAAGTCGAGTTCTCGTCGTGAAGGAAGATAAAACCAACCTTCATCTTCTTGTCGCCGCTGTCCTTGCTGCCGCAAGCTGCAAAGCTGAAAATGGTGGCGAGCGCAAGAACGATCGCGAGGATTCTTGTGAATTTCTTCATTTTTTGACTTACCTCCAAAAAATTTTTTATATTTATCCCGCAGTCCTGTACGGGAAAAAATAACTCAGTCGTCCTGTTCTTTGAATGTTATTGTTCCGTTGCCCATCTTCTCGATGATGGCGAGGGATTCGACTCTCGCGCCTTTCTCTTCGAGAACCTTTCTGCCGGGCTGGAAACCTTTTTCAATGGCGATGCCGACGCCCTCAAGCTCGGCGCCCGCCTGGTTGATTATATCGATAAGCCCCGAAACGGCGGCTCCGTTTGCAAGGAAATCGTCGATGATGAGTATCTTGTCGCCCTTGTTTATGTAGTCTTTCGACACGGTGACATTTCTGTCCGTGCCCTTTGTGAAGGAGTGGACAACGGAGGAGTAGACATTGCTGCCCACGTTTTTATGTGCGCCTTTTTTGGCAAAAACAACAGGCACAGAGAAATATTGCGCAGTTATGCACGCGATCCCTATGCCCGATGCTTCGATAGTCAGAATTTTATTTATATTACACCCGTCAAAACGGCGCTTGAACTCCTTGCCGATCTCCTGAAGAAGGTGCACGTCGATCTGGTGATTGAGAAACATATCCACCTTGAGAATATCGTCCCCGATCACTTTGCCGTCAGCAATTATGCGCTCCTCAAGCAGCTTCAAATCCTCGTTCCCCCTAAAGAAAAGTTCGGTGAAAATACAATAATAGTATAGGTCTTTTTGGGGGTAAAAGCAAGGAAAAGTTTAAAAATCTGCATTTTATACAAACGCCGTCGGAAAAAATCGGATAAGTGTATGAATATGTCAATTTTGTGTACAAACTGTGTCAATTTCTGCTGATGTTTCCCGCCGAAACATAACCTGTTGTGTTTCCGAAGTCGATGGCATACCATCCGTTGAGTGCGCCCGTTATCGTCACGGGGCGTCCGTTTGGGATAACGCCGATTATCATCGAAGTAATATTCGGCGCGCGCCGGACGTTGAGCACTCCGCTCTGCGTGCGGACGGTACCCTCGGCGGGGAATATCGGCGGATGAAACGGCACGCCGAGAAAATCCGCAATGCTTATAACAAGATTTTCGGCTATCGCGTCAATATTGTCGGCTATCCACCGCGCGTCCTGCTCGTTGTCGTGGTATGCGAGCTCGAGATAAGCCGCAGGGGCTTTCGACCGCCTGAGCTCGAGCAGCTCGGTCGAAGAGCGCGTGTTCACAAGCTCCGGCTCGGGATATATCTCGCGCAGTCCGTTCGCGATTATCTCCGCCGCTCGCTTTCCCTGCGCGCTCGTCGGATAGTAGTAGACATCGGGTCCGCGCAGCATACCCTCATATATCTCGGGCGCGGCGTTCGAGTGCAGCGCGAGATAGAGCCGATAATTTCCTCTGTTCGCCCGCGCGACAGACGACGCGGCGTCGCCGTTCGGGTCGTTCCTGCCGTAGCTTATCCCGCTTGAGGCGAGATACGGTTCCATCGCGTCGGCGAGGAGATTCATGTAGTATTTCTCGCTCCCGCCGATTATGTAGGGGTTATAGTCCTGAGTTGAAGGACTGAGATAGACATCGGGCATAAAAATACCTCCGCATATTCATTTACTATAAGAATATGCGGAGGGAGTGCTGTTGGTTAATTGCATTGCTTGCACCCAATAATAAAGTCTGATTTTGTAGGGTGCGGCGACCACCACACGAACCCGTCCATAGGCTCCCCTGCAGGGGAGCTGTCACGAAGTGACTGAGGGGTTAATTCGCTTC
>DKDF01000061.1:24351-24498 GCA_002451755.1 Ruminococcaceae bacterium UBA6855 | reverse complement strand
TTATTGCCTCGCAACTTGTAGGTTGCGGCGACCCCGACGCGCCGCTGCCGCGTGAGCGGCACAAAATATACAAAATCAACACCGCCATAGGCTCCCCTGCAGGGGAGCTGGCTCGGCGGAGCCGAGACTGAGGGGTTAATTCGCTTC
>DKDF01000061.1:18070-24215 GCA_002451755.1 Ruminococcaceae bacterium UBA6855 | reverse complement strand
TTATTGCCTCGCAACTTGTAGGGTGCGGCGACCTCGACGCACCGCTGCCGCGCGAGCGGCACAAAAGCTCTAACAAACTTATCGTAATACAATAAATCCCACCTAATCGCTGTGCAGTGTTGTGGGCTAATTCGCTCGGTTTGCCGATTGTTTATCTAAGAAAAATCAAATATATTAAAACAAAGATCACGGAAAGCAGAAAAATAATTATATGTATTTGTCCTCTGATCATGTAACGCTTTCTATATTCATGCAAAGCTGAAAGATCTTCATCCGTCAAAAAGCGAGTTAAGTAAACATGATACCAAACATCAACGGCAAGATAATCGCATTGCTCTCCGTTGCCGTTATGAAACTGCGGATTTCTTCTTTCTAAAAATGCGACATCATCCCATTTCCGTTTCTTGTATTCCAAATTGTATCTATAATGTTCTGTCAGAATCACATATTTTAAATCTTCTCTGATTTCCTGCTTCTTGAAAACGAATATACAGCTATACCTTATTTCAACAAGCTTGTAGCCCTTTTTGCGCATTTTCTCCAAATACCTCGCCATTCGTTCGGGCATGGCTAAAGAAAACAAAAAGAATTTATAGACAAATGTATGGTCGCTTTTCATTTTATTTCTCCGTTTTATTTTGCTGATTTGTTTCTCGGTGGTTATTAATCTAAATATAGCTGCCGCGCGAGCGGTACAAACTCGAATAGGCTCATTCCAGCATAGGCGAGATATTATTTTGTATTATTAATCGCTCTTGCAAATGCGACGGCTTGATCGACGAGATTATATCTCATCTCGTTTGTCATTTTCCATTCCCATTTCGCAGAATTTGAATCAATCGGGTGTATATCGGAAACCATTAGCATAGCTACAGCTTTTAAGCCGAGATATTTGGAAACGCTGAAAATTGCCGATGTTTCCATATCTACTCCGACAGCACCTTTATCTCGCCATAACTGTTCTTTGCACAATGTCTGACGATATACGGCATCTGTCGAGACAATAGAATAGTTGCGTATGCCAAGCAAAGATGTGACGGCTTTTTGAAGGTTACCGTCCGGTTTTGAGTATTCGATGTTCTCGTAATAATGAAGTGATGTTCCTTCCTCCACAAAAGCCTTTTGTGGAGCGATAATTTCACCGACATGGACGACTTCATCATATGCTCCGCACATTCCGACGGAAATAATATTTTTTACTCCTAATGCGGCGAGAGTTTCGATTGTATCTACTGCTTGCGGAGCACCGCGTCCTCCGTCCGCAAAGCACAGCTGAGATTCATCAATCTCCCAAATGGAGCAGGAATTAAGAAATCGCGGAAGCGGTTCAGGCAGTTCCGTTGCATTATAATGCGATGTGAGGTAATCTGTCGCTTTGCTCATAAAAAATAAAATTGCCGTTTCGGGCAGTTGCAAGTGACACTCGCGATGAGCGCTATGTATTTGATCTTGTGCAGTAATAACTGCTTTTGAGTCGTCTTTGGGCAAGCACCACATAATTGTCCTCCATATTGCAACTAAATCGAATATTCAGCAATGACTATAGCTCATATATCTCGTAGGGACAGCCCTTGCGGCTGTCCGCTATCGGCATAGCTGATACAAAATCATATCATATTCAGCAGATTTAGGCAAGCCCGCACTTACGCCATGTGCCGGAATTGCAAGATTATAGATGCCCCAATAAAAAACAGGGAAAACAGATATCCTCCGTTTTCCCTGCATGAATTTTTATATATCCAGCGCCGACGCATCCTCGGTTATGTCGCTCTTTTCAAAGCCGTTGTCCTTGTCGAAATAGAACACGCTTCCGCCGTCGTTTCCGCACATGGCGGAGAAGTGACCGTCTTTGAATATGAGCGCTGCGCCGTCCTCGACTCCGATGCCCGAGACGCGGCAGCCTATTACGGCTGTCCCGAAGCTCTGCCAGCGTTCGCTGATGAAGTGCGGGCAGTAGCAGTAGGGGAGAAGCCCGATGCAGTCGACGAACATGAAGCTGCCGTTTTCGCCGCAGTCGTCATATCCCATGTCGAACCAGCACATCGCGCCGGAGCTGAGCCCCGAAAGGACTTTTCCGCGCTTATAAGCTTCTCTGAGCGCCTCGTCCGCGCCGGTCGCCTTGAATGTGTCCATCATGAACTCGAGGTTTCCGCCGCCGGCGTAGACAATGTCCGTGTTTACGAGCGTGTCATATATGTGCTCGCGGGTGTTCGCGGGGTCGGTCAGCTTGAGCGTCTCAACCGTGCATCCGAGCTTTTCGAAGCTCTCCCATATGGGCTCGTCGCCCTCGGTGTCGTCGTGTCCGGCAGTCGGCAGGAACACAACATGAGGATTTTCTTTGCCCGATTCTCTGACTATTCTTTCAAATATCGGCATGACCTCGCCGTCGTCATAACGGCCGCCGCCGAGTGCGATTATCGTTCCCATTCTTCCTCCGTCAGCCGATAACGGCAACATCAAAGCCGTTGTCCTGCGCGTATTTCTCGGCGCCGCTTCCGCTCTCGGTCGAAATCGTGAGCTTGCCGACATCCTTGAATATCTCGCCGCCGAATACGGTGACTCCGGAGTGAATGGTTATCTCGTCGAGTCCGGTGCAGTTGTAGAATGCATATTTGCCGAGCTCTTCCATGCTCTCGGGCAGAACGACCGTCTTGAGCGACTTGCACTCTTCAAACGCGCCCTTTTCGAGCTTTTTAATTCCCTCGCCGAGGGTGAGCTTCTCGAGAGAGGAGCAGCGGTAGAATGTGCTCACAGCAATGCTCTCAACCGTGCCGGGAATAGATATCTCGACCGCTCCGGTGCACTTGAGGAATGCGTGGTCGTCGATCTGGGTGACGCCCTCGGGGATAATTATCTTCTTTGCGCTGAAGCACTTCGCAAATGCCCAGTCGCCGATGGTCTCAACGCCCTCGGGCAGGACTATTTCGGTCAGCGCGGAGCAGAAGTAGAAAGCCTTTTCGGATATGGTCTTGGGCGCGCCGTTGAAAACAACGGTCGTGAGCTTGCTCTTTCCGGTGTAGGCGTTCTCCTGCGAGCCCTCGAACGCGCTGATGCCGATGTGCTTGATGTTCTTGCCGATAGTTACTTTCTCAAGATTGTCGCAGTACATCGCGGCATAGTTGCCGATTGCCTCGATCGAGTCGGGGAGTATGAGCTCCTTGAGCGTGCTGCTGCTCTTGAGAGCCTTGTTCTCGAGACCGACTACCTTTGCGCCGTCTATCTCCGCGGGGATGGAAACAACGGGGTTGCTTCCTGTGTAGCCCGTGATGCAGGCGGTGTTGTCAGTATATAATGTATAGGTGAAGTCGCCGCTCTTGACGGATTCTGTCTTGACGGTCTTGTCGAGTATGTCCTCAACCTTGACGAGTGCCGGGTCGTCGACCGTGACCTCGAGGGAGAGGGCGGAAATTATCGCGTTGCCGAGATTGCCGCAGCCTGTGAAAGAGAGGCAGACAACGAGCATCAGCGCAACAACTGCTGCTATTTTACTGAATTTTTTCATCGTCTGTTCCTCACTTTCCGTTCTTCTTTGCCAGACGCTCCTGCTTCCTGCGCTCGAGGTCTGCCTTGCGCTCTTCTTCGAGTCTTTCGATCTCGACTCTGCGCGCCTCGTACTCGGCGTCGGTGTTCGCTTTTGCGTCGGCGTATCTTGCGCGGATGTCGTCAAGATGCGCGTAGTTCTCTTTTTCCGTCAGCTGGCGTCTTGCGTCGAGAAGGGGCTTGACGCTTCTGATGTACTTCGACTTCTCGTTGACGAGCTTCTTGACGGTTCTCTTCTTTTCGAGCTGATGCGCGAAGGTGTCGTCCGGCAGAGCCTCTGCGGCCTTGAACGCATCGTCCGAAGGCTCGACGATATTTTCGGGCGAGCCGTAGAATTTTATCATTGCCTTTCTGGCGTTCTTGAGCGCGCGGGCGCGGGTTATGGCGTCGCTGCGAATCTCGCGCTCCTCGTGAGTGGACTTCGGCAGAGCCTTGGCTTCAGCCATGTCCTCTTTGCTGTAGTTGAATATTCCGGCGTATCCGGCTCTGTCAAGCGCAATAGAACGCTCGACCTGCTTTTTGATGCGCAGAGTGTCGTATTTGTTCATCTCGTCGATGATGAAATCGCACACGGAGATATCCGCATTGAGCTTGTTGAGCTCTCTGTTCTCTTTCTTCGCGGCCTTTATCGCGGCTTTTCTTGCCGCCTTCGCGGCGTCGATGCCCTTGGGCATAGCCTTCGCTGTATTTATCGCGGCTTTTCTCGCCGCCTTCTCGGCGTCGGTGCTCTTGGGCATAGCCTTTGCCGCCTTTATCGCAGCTTTTCTCGCCGCATTCTCGGCGTTTTTCGCCGCCTTTGAGGCATCGGTGCTCTTGGGCATAGCTTTGGCCTGATTGACGCGGTCTTTCTTTATGCCGCGGTTCTGAGTGTTGAATTCTTTGTAAGCGGCTCTCAGTCGCTTGATTTCGTTCTTTCTGAACTCTTTTTCCTCGGGCGTCCTCGCGGGCAGTCTCTCTGCCTTCTTGATGTCGTCCTTCGTGGTCATGAGAGTTCTGTCTTTGTAGAGGAGATTTGCCTCGTCGATTATGTCTATGGCTTCAACGATGCTTTCGTCGCGGAGAATACCGTTGCCGTAGTCCTCGAACATCGCGCGTATCTTGAGCACCTTGACTATGCCGCGCTGCTTTGTCTCCGTCAGATCGTAGAAGAGATAAGGGACGAAGTTGAGCGCCGCGCCGATAACTGCGGCGATGATGAGCACATCGAACATATCCTCTCTGAACGAAGCGACTTCGAGTACGTCGTAGTTGTCCTCAAGGCCGAGCATCTGATAGATGGTCGGGAGCACCATGCCGGTGAACATTCCGATGAACGAACCGATTATGCCGACCGCGCCGAACATTCCGTCGATGCGCTCGCCGGTGAAATACTGCTGATAGTCGCGCATATCGGCGTTGATGCCGGGGGAATAGACTATCGAGAAAGCGTTGACGAATCCGTTGAGGTAATAGAGGATTATCAGCGCGGGAATGTTGTTATAAAGGGGATAGAGCAATCCGATGAGCATGACATTCGTCACGTTGCACCAGATGAGCAGGTTTCTCTTGCCGATAACTCTTATCGCTATCGGGCACAGGAGCATGGCCCAGAGCGAGGCGTTGCCGATAAGAGTCGTCGCGACTCCGTAAAGACCCATTCTGTCGGGATAGGCGTATATAAATGTCCAGCCGATGATAACGCCGACTGCGCCCTCAAGGAAGCCGAGCCAGCCTGCAAGGGAAGTTATCCAGAAATATTTGTTCTTTGCAACGGCGCGGAATGCGTCGGAGAACTTGAACTGGGTAACGTGGCTCTCCGCCACGATTATTCTCTCTCTCGTTCCCGCGTATGCCACATAGGACAGAAGAAGTCCGACAACAGCGACGAGGGGATGGATTATACGGTAGGTGGTGATGGAGTTCAGACCGCCCGTGAGGGTCGAGAGCATCGGCACGAAAAGACCGGTGAGGGTCGGCGCCATGGAGTAGATGATCGACGAGACCGAAACGATATCGGTACGCTCATGGGAGTTGGGCGATATGACGTTTGCAAGGTCGGTGTATGCCTGCTGGAAGAACGGATAGAAGCACTGCAGAAGGTTGTAGCAGAGGAAAACCGAAATAACTTTCTGCATATACGACATCGTCTCATAGGGCAGCCAGACGAACACGACCGCTATAATAACGGTGGGGATACCGGTTATCGCAAGCCAGGGACGGAATTTTCCGGATTTGAAGCGGGCGCTGTCGATTATGTAAGAGCGTCCGATAGTGATTCCGAAGCCGATAATAGTCGATGCGACCGCCATATACTGCAAGTGCATCGGCTTGATGCCTATCGTGTTTCCGACAAGGAAGCTCGTTGCGGAAAGCGCGATGAGCGAGCAGAAGAACATGACGAACTGAACGCCCATTCCTCCGACGCCGTAGGCAATTATCTCTTTGTAGGAGACATACTTGCCCAAGGCGGGTGTTTTCCAGTGCAGTACGACATTGTTCCATGTCGTGCTGACCTTTTCCTTGAGATTACTCTTTCCCATTTCAACACTCCTTCAGGTCCGCGGCGAAGCAGGGAAAACACGCTCGCAGACAGCTGTTTTAGCTCCCCGATATGAAAAATTCAATC
>DKDF01000061.1:0-18037 GCA_002451755.1 Ruminococcaceae bacterium UBA6855 | reverse complement strand
AAAAATTCAATCAGGAAGCATCGACAATTTGCATAAAAGCTCCTATCATTATAGCAAAAATATTAATAGCTTGCAACAGCGTTTTGGACTTAAGTACAATAAAAACAGAAATTTAATAATTATTTCAGCGTTATCACATTCCTGTTGAATTTTTAGCGCCAAAGTGCTATAATGTCCTCAGAAATTTTTCAGAGGTGAACAGTGTTGAATAAGCCAAAGATAATCGCACACCGCGGTGCTAACCGCTATGCCCCGCAGAACACGATCCCCGCGTTTGAAAAAGCGATCGAGCTCGGAGCCGACGGAACCGAGACCGACGTCCATTCCACAAAAGACGGATATATAGTTATCTGCCATAACGACACCGTTGACGAGATGTCCAACGGCACCGGCGCTATCGGCAACTATATGTTTGAGGATATCCGCAAGCTCGACTTCGGCAGCAAGTTCTCCAAGGACTTCGCCGGCGTCACTCTGCCGACTGTCGAGGAATACCTCGAGTGCATGCAGAAGAGCGACAAGCTCAGCGTCATGAACATCGAGATAAAGCCCTGCAAGACCGACCGCGCAGACATTGTCCGCAAGACGATAGACGCCGCCAAGGCATACGGACTTTTCGACAAGCTCCTCATTTCGAGCTTCGACTATAAAATGCTCGTTGAGGCGAAGAAGTACGAGCCCAAGTGCAAGACCGCTTATCTCTATCCGATCTACGGTCAGATAGTCACAAAATGGCTCTGCCAGCCGCTCAGACTCGCGAAGAAGATTGGCTGCGACGCGATGCATCCGCACAAGGCGTTCGCCACAAAGAGCCTTGTCAGGCGCGCCCATGCCGCCGGCATGAAAGTCAACGCATGGACAGTTGACGAGGAAAAGGATGTTATCAAGATGCTCGAAAACGGCGTCGACGGTATCATCACCGACCGCCCCGATTATGTCGAATCCGTCGTGGACAGATACCTCGCCGAGCATAAATAAAGCCTGAAATCAAAGTACCGCAGAGCAAAAGCCCTGCGGTATTTTTGCTGTTTGCTGACTGTGACCCTCATTTAAACGAGCTCGCTTTAATTAGGCTCCCATGCAGGGGAGCCGGCTCGGCGAAGCCGAGACTGAGGGGTCAGCCGTGAAGTCTGCACAAAATTCGTTGACCCGAACCTCGTAGGGTGCGGCGACCTCGACGCACCGCCGACGCGTGAGCGGCACGAAAGGCAACCGCCAAACTTGACCGTCCATAGGCTCCCCTGCAGGGGAGCTGTCGCGAAGCGACTGAGGGGTTGGCTCGCTTCGCTCAAAGTAAGTAGGGGCGGATATCATCCGCCCGCGAAGTTTGCACGATTTTATTGGTGCGAAACTCTTTTGCGCGGCGACTCGACGCACCGCTGCCGCCGATGGCGGCACAAAATCTTCGCAAAGATTTATCCTGCCGACCGTAGGGGCGAACTTTGTTCGCCTGCCCTTGAAATCTATATAGTGGATAAAGCTACTGAGGGATTGTTTCGCCGACGCTCAAAGTAATAAGTAAAAGTGAATAGTGAAAAAGTGCGCAGTAGGGGCGGATATCATCCGCCCGCGAAGTTTGCACGATTTTATTGGTGCGAAACTCTTTTGCGCGGCGACTCGATGCACCACTGCCGCGTCTGCCACCGAGTTATTATGCGTGCCGAGCACGCCAACACAAAACCGCCGCGGATATCCGCGGCGGCTCGCTTTATTTTTACAGCTTTTATAACGCTCTTACGCAGTCCTTGAATATCTCGCCGCGCTGCTGATAGCATTTGAACATATCCCAGCTCGCGCATGCGGGGGAGAGCAGTACGCAGTCGCCGCTCTCTGCGTCGGCGGCCGCTATGCTGACTGCCTCTTCAAGCGTGTCAACAAATTTGTATGCTTTGAATCCCGCCTTGTCGCAGGCGGCGGCAATGTCGTATTTCGTCTTGCCTATGAGCAGAAGCTCCTTGACTCTGCCCTCAAATGTCGCGACCCACTCGTCGTAGCTCGATTTCTTGTCGTAGCCTCCGCCGATGAGGATCGTCGGCGAGGGCATGGCGTAGACTGCCTTTATCGCCGCGTCGGGGTTCGTGCCCTTTGAGTCGTTGTAGTATTTGACTCCGTTCTTCTCGGCGACGAATTCTATTCTGTGCTCGACCGCCGTGAATTCTTTTATGCCTTGGCGGATGGTGTCGAGCGGCACGCCCATTGCGTGGGTCATCGCGATAGCCGCCATGATATTTTCATAGTTGTGCATGCCGACAAGACTCGTGTCTTTCGTCGTGCAGACGGGTGTCTCAACGCCGTTTTCTTTTATTACCATCGTATCGCCGCGCAGGAACACTCCGCTCTCGAGCTCTTCCGAAGAGCTGAAGAATATGACTTTGCAGCGCGGGGTCTTGCCGAATTCGCGCAGAACCGGGTCGTTGTAGTTGAGCACGCAGAAGTCGTTCTCGTCCTGATTCTTGGTTATCGATTCTTTTATCGCAATGTAGTTTTCGAGCGTCTTGTGTCTGTCGAGATGGTCGGGCGTAATATTGAGAATAGCCGTGACATGCGGCTTGAAGGTCACCATCGTTTCAAGCTGGAAGCTGCTTATCTCCGCGACCGTCACGCTGTCCCTGTCGCTCTCGAGCGCGTATCCGGTGTAGGGTATCTCGATGTTGCCGACGAGCAGAGCTTTTTTTACATGGCGCTTCATTATGTCATAGGTGAGCGAGGTTGTCGTGGTCTTGCCGTTCGTGCCTGTTATGCCGATAACCGTGCCCTTGTCGTGCCTGTAGGCGAGCTCGATCTCACCCCAGATCGGTATATTGTGCTCTTTGACGGCTTTCATTATCGGCGTCTCGAGCGATACGCCGGGGCTGACTACGCAAATGTCGACGCGCGAAAAATCGAAGCCCGAAAAATCGCCGAGGATAAATTCTATATTATCCCTGCCTATTTTTTCGCACGCCGCCGCAGTGTCAAAATTTTCGTTGCCGTCGTAGATTATAAAATTCTCGCCGACTTTGATAAGCAGCTGCGCGGCGTTGATTCCGCTGCGCCCCGCGCCGACTATAAGATATCTGCTCATTGTTGTTACCTCCGAATCAGTTGTCGGTCAGGTCGAAATAGACCTGCTTCATATTTTCTGCGCTCAGCTCGTCTGCGCGCTTCTTTCCGTTTTCCGAAAGACGGGCGCGAAGCTCGCCGTCCGTCAGCAGTGTTTTGAGCGCCTTCGCGTATTCGCGGTGGGCGTCGTTTATGTTGCCGTAGTCAAAGTTCGGGCTCTCGGACATGACAGGGCAGAGGATTCCGCAATCGACTTTTGTCATCTTGCCGCAGTGCGGCAGGAACGGTCGACCGGGCGCAAGAACCTCGGCAGGACCCGATGTGCAGTCCGTGCTGACCGCCGGAGTGCCGACCGCCAGCGCCTCAACAATGACATTTGGGAAGCCTTCGTAGTAAGAAGTCATCGCAAAAACATCCGCGCGGGAGACAAATTTGAACACATTCTTTTGGAATCCCGCAAAGACTATGTCACTTGAATATTCGCTCTTTTTCGCCATCTCGCGAACGGCGTTTTCGTATTCGCCGCGGCATCCGAGGAATATCAGCCCCGCGTCGGGGATATCTTTTTTCAGCAGCTCAAAGCTCTTGAGCATATCCCACTGGCATTTCTGTTCAACGAATCTCGAAGAGAAAGCTATAACCCTGTGCGTGTCATAGAATTTTTTGTATTCTTCGTCAAGCTCTTCTTTTGCGTCCTCGCGGGCTTTTTCGCAGTCAATAATATTATATGCCGTGAAAAGCTTATCTTCGTTTCCCGGGAACATCTCTTCGCATTTTTTCTGCATTTCGAGGGCGTTGAAGAGAATATTGCATCCGTGCCGCAGCGCGAATGAATAGAGCTTCGAGCTCTTTATGAGCCGCACATAGTCGCGGCAGGAGATATATTTCACGCACTTCGCGCCCGAGAGCGCGAGAGCTTCGTTCGGCGCGTGGGTGAACGAATACGCCGTGCATATGTCGTGCTCTTTGACGAATTTTTTTATCGCTGCGGCACGCCTGAGCATGATAATCGCACGCTTTGCCGTGCCTTTGCCTGCGGGTAATTTTAAATCAACGAATTCGCCCGCGCAGTCGAATCGCTTCTCGCTCGCGTCAAAGACCAGGACATAGACATTGAATTTTTCGCTCAGCAGATGCGACAGCCTGCTCGCAAACCGCTCGCTTCCGCCGCTTCGCAGATCCTGAAGTATTATCGCGACATTTTTCATCTTCAGCTCACTTCTTTGCATATTTTTCGCTCTGGGCTACCGCGAGCCTGTCGCACCGCTCGTTTTCGGGGTGCCCCGCGTGTCCTTTGACCCATATGAATTCATATTCGTGCTTTGAAAGCGCCTTGAGCAGCCGCTCCCACAGCTCGGGATTCAAAACAGGCTTCTTGTCGGATTTTTTCCACCCGTTCTTCTTCCAGTTCCATATCCAGCCTTTTAAAAATGCGTTCGCAACATACTGTGAGTCGGTGTATATTTTTATATCGCAGGGCTCCTTGAGCCTCTCGACCGCGCTTATGACTGCCATGAGCTCCATGCGGTTGTTCGTCGTGTTCGCGTCTCCGCCGGACATCTCCGCCTCGTGCTCGCCGTAGCGCAGAACAGCGCCCCAGCCGCCGGGACCGGGATTGCCCGAACACGCGCCGTCGGTGAATATCTCAACTTTTTTCAGTTCGCTCATATTTTACTCCGTTGTGTTATTTTAGTTAATTCTATCACTAAGTCGGGTCAAAAACAAGGTGATTTTGCCGCCCCGCCGAACATTTATAAATGTGTGAAACTTCGGCTTAAAACCGCTCCCGGCAGGCAATAATAGGAATATCATATCTTCGGAGGGGTTATCATGTACAGCTACGATGCGGACTCGGCGGCTTTTATAAAACGGGCGCAGGGGCTCACTGCGTCCGACTGCGCGAGAGCGGGCGCGTCGGTCGGTGCGGCTTTTGGGCGCGGCAGGGTAGGTGTCGCCTGCCGAAACGACGAATATTCCCGCGCCTGCGCCGATGCCGTGTGCGCGGGACTGCGCGTCTCCGGCGTCAATGCGTGGTCGTTCGGCGCGTCCTTTGAATCCCAGTTATCTTTTTTAGTTCCGTTCTCGTCACTCAATGCGGGCGTGTTCGTCTGCGCCGGGGAGGGGACGGTCAGCATCTTCGGCGAAAACGGGCTGAGCGTGTCCGCGGCGCTCGGCAGAAAGGCGGCGGATTTCATGGAGACCGATCTATCTCCCGCGCCGTCGTGCGGTCGGCTCTTTGATATGTCCGCCATGGGTATGCTCTACCGCGACGAGCTGATGCGCCATGTGCCTTACGGCGTATCCGACTGCGCGATTCTCAGCTCGGATCCAATGATATCCGCGCTCATAAACGACTGTATGCGCACCACCTCGAACGAGCGTGCGCTGATCCTCAGAATAAACCGCAGGGGAACGAGCCTTAGCGCATATACTGAAAAGACCGGGGTTGTGCCGTTTGTCAAGCTGATCGCCCTCTGCGGAATGTATGAGCTCGAGAGCGGGCGCGATATCTCCGTCCCTTACGATTCTCCCGCATTTCTCGATGACCTCGCGCGCAGCTACGGCAGGACGGCTTATCGCTATCTCTCAGCCCCGTCGGACGGCTCGGACAACGTTGCGCGCCGTCTCGCGGCGCGTCAGTTCTGGTCGCGCGATGCACTGTTCACCGCGGCAAAGCTCGCCTGCATCCTGGAAGAGAAAAACATGACCTTCCCCGAGCTCTATTCCCTTCTGCCGCCGCTTTTTGTCTACAGCACCACGGCGCAGCTCGAGCTGCCGCCCGACTATCTCGATGAGTTCGAGGGCGAGAACTTCTCCTTCGGGCGCGACGGGGCGAACGGCTTCGTGCTTGTTGAAAAGCGCGGAAAAACGCATATTTCGCCGCTCGGCAACGGGCGTTTCCGCCTGACTGCGCAGAGCTTTGACGAGGAGACCGCGCGCGAACTCTGCGCCGAAGCGCAGGCATTCATCTCCTCCGGCGCAAAGTGATTGCAACACCTTTTGCAGATGTGTCTTTTTGTAAGAAGCACATAGTTTTACCGCATCGCGCGTGCCTTAATTTATATTCACTTTACTTGACACTTCACTTGACAGTTTTATCCAATCATAGTAAAATTAACAATAGGGATATTTTTGTATTATGACTGCACGCATATGTCTTAACTACCCGAAATTTGTCTTGTATCCATGCTGAAAATATCATCGCGTTTTTAACAGACAAGGCTTTAATTCCCGCACCTTGACCGGTCGGGGTTCTACTTACATCAAAAATTTAACAGAAAAGGAGATTTCTATGCCAAAAGCAAAAGAAACCGGCGCAGCGTCTGCGCCCGCAAAGAAGACTGCGGGCAGGCGCAGCTACCGCAGTTACGGCAAAATTAAGCCCGCACCGGGCAAATCGAAGGCTGAGCCCAAGCCTATAAAAGTGTCGTTTTTAGGCGGCCTGAATGAAGTGGGCAAGAATATGACACTGTTCGAATACGGTGAGGATATGTTCCTTGTCGATTGCGGACTTGCGTTCCCGGATCAGGATATGCTCGGAGTCGATCTCGTGCTTCCCGATTTCACCTATGTCGAGCGCAACGCGGACAGAATACGCGGAATAGTCATAACCCACGGCCATGAGGATCATATCGGCGGTCTGCCTTATCTTCTCAAGGTTCTCAATGTGCCCGTCTACGGCACGAAGCTCACCGTCGGTCTCATTCAGGGAAAGCTGCGTGAGCACGGACTGCTCAATTCCGCATCACTCAATGTCATCAATCCCGGCGATGTGATAACCCTCGGCGGCTTTACCGTTGAGGCTATCCATGTCAACCATTCCATACCCGACGCACTCGGACTCGCTATCCGCTGCGAGGGCGGCACTATCGTCCACACGGGCGACTTCAAAATCGACACAACGCCTATCGACGGCGGCATGATGGATCTCGGCAGACTCGCCGAGATAGGGCAGGAGGGAGTCCTCTGCCTTATGTCCGACTCCACCAACGCCGAGCGTCCCGGCTTCACCGAGAGCGAGAGAAAGGTCGGAGAATCGTTCGAGACCCTCTTCCGCAAAGCCGGCAACAACCGCATAATAGTTGCAACATTCTCTTCCAATATCCACCGCGTGCAGCAGATAATGAATGTTGCGGCGAGCCTCGGGCGCAAGGTCGCACTCGTCGGCAGAAGCCTCGAAAATGTCGTGAGCATCTCGGCGGAGCTCGGCTATCTCAATATACCCGAGGGAATAGTCATCGATATCAATATGATAAACCGCTATCCCGCCGATAAGCTCGTTATCATCACTACGGGCAGCCAGGGCGAGCCTATGAGCGCCCTGACCCGCATGGCGTTCTCGGATCACCGTAAGGTCGAGATCCACCCCAACGATTATGTTATAATTTCCGCAACTCCGATTCCCGGCAACGAGAAGACCGTCAGCCGTGTCGTCAACGAGCTGATGAAGCTCGGCGCGGATGTCGTATATGAGAAGATGTACGAGGTTCATGTCTCCGGTCACGCCTGCCAGGAGGAGCTGAAAATGATAATGGGCATCGTCAAGCCGAAATATTTCATTCCGGTTCACGGCGAGCTCAAACATCTTAGAAAACATGCGGGTCTCGCGCTGAGTATGGGTATCCCAAAGGAGAATATACTCATCGCCGATAACGGCAGAGTTGCCGAGATCAGCAAAAAAGCGCTCAGATGCACGTCCACCGTGCCCGCAGGCAGAGTGTTTGTCGACGGCTACGGCGTCGGCGATGTCGGCTCGGTCGTGCTCCGAGACAGAAAGCATCTCGCGCAGGACGGTCTCGTTATCGTCGCCGTCTGCATCGACCGCGAGAGCGGCATGATAGTTTCCGGCCCCGATGTCGTGACGAGAGGCTTCGTCTATGTCAAGGAGTCCGAGGAGCTGATAAACGCCGCGCGTGAAGTCGCCGTTGAGGCTATCGAAGCCCAGACGGACGGCGGATATTTCGATTGGAACAGCATCAAGGCAAGCCTCAGGGACGAGATATCTCACCTGATGTATGAGCGCACCAAGCGCAGCCCGATGATTCTTCCCGTTATTATGGAGGTCTGATGAATGAGTTTTAAGGATTTCCTGCGAGAGCTCGCAGTGGAAATAGCTGCCTTTATTGCGGCGGCTGCGTTCATTGTTGTTGTCGCTGTCCGCTACAGCGGGTGGGCGGCGCTTGTGGGTAGTGTCCTTCTCATCGCGTTCTCGGTTTATAAGATAGTCAAGTTCTTTAATGTCCGCAACCGTGAACGCCAGCTCAGGGACATGGCGTCGCAGAGCCTCGACGCGACCGACGCCGGTTCCGTCAACGATTTTCCCATGCCTATGCTCGTTTGCGACGGCGATGGGATAATCGAGCTTTTCAACAGAAGCTTTTTCCATACTTTTATGGATGAGTCGGTCATCGACCGCAAGCTCGCCCAGCCGTTTATCGGCGGCTGCGATCCCGAGCAGGCGGAGTCGAACGGCGCAGCCATAGTCAAAATCAAAGATTCCTATTATATAGTCACCCCGTCCTCGTTCGAGTTCAAGGGCGGGAAAGAATATGTTTTCTATTTCACCGATGTAAGCGAGATGAAGCGAGCTCAGCTCGCTTACATAAAGAACAGACCCGTCATAATGCTCCTGCAGACCGACGATATCGCGGATATCAAGGCGGACTACAGGGACAGCGAGCGCGCGGCGATACGCGGCGGAGTCGAAGAGGTGATAGAGAACTGGACGGGGCAGTATGACTGCATCATGCGCAAAATCTCCGAGGAGCGGTTCATGATAATCGCCCAGAGCGATGTGCTCGAGAAGATGCGCGCCGACCGTTTCAGCGTTCTCGACAAGATACGCGAATATAAATATAAAGAAAGAGTGCTCGGTCTGACCCTCTCTATAGGCGTCGGCACGGGTGTCGCCATAACCGATTGCGAAAAGTCAGCCGAACAGGCGCTCGATATGGCACTCGGACGCGGCGGCGATCAGGCGGCGGTCAAGACGAAGGACGAGTATGAGTTCTTCGGCGGCGTTTCCAAGAGCGTCGAAAAGGTCACAAAATTCCAGACCCGCGTCGCAGCTTCGTCTCTTTCGAGCCTTATCAGCGCGAGCGACCGCGTGATGATAATGGGTCATTCGTTCCCGGATATGGACGCTTTCGGCGCATCAGTCGGCGTGTCGTCGATAACCCGCGCCCTCGGCATCGACGCGTATATCGTCCTCGATGAAAACCGCAGCTTTGCCGGCGCCGCTGTCGATATGCTCCGAGTCGACGGCTGGGACGGCAGGATAATCGATGTCAACGAAGCCCTCGCGCTCATGACGAGAAAGACCCTGCTCGTCGTTGTCGATACCCATAAGAGCAGCTTTGTCGATTTCCCGACTCTTTATGAAAAGGCGTCCGCCACGGTCGTTATCGACCATCACAGGAAGTCGGTCGATCATATAAAAGACGCGCTCATTTTCTTCCATGACCCCAACGCCTCGTCGACCTGCGAAATGGTCACGGAGCTCATGCGCTATATAACCCCCGCGCCGACGCTTTCTCCCGTTGAGGCTCAGGCGATGCTCGCGGGCATAATGCTCGACACAAAGGAGTTCGTCCTCTCAACCGGTGTGCGCACCTTTGAAGCGGCGGCTTTCCTCAAGGGCAAGGGCGCAGATACCGTCGCGGTAAAGCGCCTGTTCTCGAACTCGATCGAGAGCAACCGCAAGCGCAGCGAGATAATTTCCGCCGCGCATATCTACAGAGGCTGTGCCATAGCCTGCACCGCACCCGGCACGGAGAACGCGAGGCTGCTCAGCGCTCAGGCGGCAGACGAACTGCTTGAAGTCAGCGGCGTAAAAGCCTCGTTTGTTATTTTCGACAGCGGAAAGGACAGCGTCAATATCTCGGCGCGCTCCTACGGCGACCTGAATGTCCAGATAATCATGGAATATCTCGGCGGCGGCGGTCACCGCACCATGGCGGCGGCTCAGCTCACCGGCGTGAATATGGAGGAGGCAAAATCGAAGCTCTGCGAAGCGATCGACGCCAAATACCCCCGCACCGACAGCGAAGAGCAACCCCCGATTTCGTGATATTCTTTGTCGGTTCCATTGTGTAAATGAAACCGTCACGAAGTGACTGAGGGATTGACTTCGCTTCGCTCAAAGTAACAAAAAATGCATACAGTAGGGGCGGATATCATCCGCCCGCAAAGTTTGCACAATTTTTTGATAGCTTGTAGGGTACGGCGACCTCGACGCACCGATGCCGCCTGAGCGGCACAGAATTTTCGCACAAGCCAACTCCAACCGACTGTAGGGACAGCCCTTGTTGATGTCCGATATCGGCGGAAGCCGATACGAAGCTTCAGCGGATTTGCCCCCCTGTCGGCTCTCTTGTGTAAATGAAGCTGTCACGAAGTGACTGAGGGATTGACCTTACTTCGCTCAAAGTAATAAATAATGCATACTGTAGGGGCGGATATCATCCGCCCGCGAAGTTTGCACAAAAATTTTGCAAACCCTATCGCAATATGCCGCATAATCACCCCCGTAAATAACCCGACCGTAAATAACCCGAAAGGAATTGATATAAATGAAAGTTATTCTCACTCAGGATGTAAAAAGCCTCGGCAAGAAAGGCGAGCTCGTCAACGCTTCCGACGGCTACGCGAGAAACTTCCTCTTCCCGAGAAAACTCGCCGTTGAAGCAAACGCTCAGGCGATGAACGAGCTGAAAAACCGCGAGTCCGCGGAGAAGTACAGGCTCGAAACCGAGCTCAAGAACGCCAAGGAAGTTGCCGCGAAGATAAACGGCAAGACCGTCAAGCTCACTGCAAAAGCGGGTCAGGGCGGGAAAATCTTCGGCTCCGTCACCGCAAAGGAAGTCGCCGAGTCGATAAGCCGCCAGTTCGGCGTCTCGGTCGACAAGAGAAAAGTGTCCATGGAGGATATCAAGTCTTTCGGCACATTCAGCGCCGAAGTGAAGGTATATAACGGCGTCAACGCAACCGTCTATGTCAGCGTGGGCGAGGAATAATTGCTGAAAACCGGAGGATCTAACAAAAGTGGATGTGAATAACCTAACCCTGCCCGAGGGGTATCAGATGCCCTTCAGCCTTGAGGCGGAGCAGGCGGTGCTCGGATGCGTGCTGATGGATCCGAACTGTATGCCGCAGGTGCTGATCTATCTTCGCCCGGAGTATTTCTATCTCCCGCAGCACAAAGAGATTTTCTCCGTCATGGTGAGTCTCGATGCGCTCGGCAACAAGATCGATCCGCTCATTATTCTCGAAACGCTCAAAAATAACGGAACATATGACGAGGCGGCAGGCAAGAACTATCTGTTCCAGCTCGCTCAGAGCGTGCCGACCACTTCAAATGTCGAGTCATATGCCAAGATAGTGCGCGAAAAATATTTCATGCGCACCCTCATCACCGTCTCGCAGGAGACTATCGACAACGCCGTCGCCCAGACCGACAGCGCGGATATGCTCCTCGACGCGGCGGAGCAGAGGATATACGATATCCGTCAGGGCAAGACGAGCACAGGCCCGTCGAAGCTCAGCGATATAATAGTCAATCAGGTCTATGACACCCTGCAAAAATTGAGCTCCGAGGGCGCGGAAGCGTTCAAGGGCATCTCAACCGGCTACAGGGATCTTGACGACGTTATCGCCGGACTCAACAAATCCGACCTCATACTTATCGGCGCGCGCCCTGCAATGGGTAAAACGAGCTTCGCTCTGAACCTCGCGAGGAATGTCGCCGTTAAAGCGAAGAAAAAGATACTTTTCTTCTCGCTCGAAATGACGAAAGAGCAGCTCGCGCAGAGAGTGCTTTCCACCGAAGCGCGCGTGCTCAGCACGAAGATGAGAACCGGCCAGCTCGATACAGATGACTGGACCCGTCTCGGACTTGCCACCGCTTCGCTCAACGACTGCGAGCTGTATTTTGACGATACGAGCACGATAACCGTTGCCGAGATGAAAGCGCGCGCACGCAGACTCAAGAATGTCGATTGCATTATTATAGATTACCTCGGACTCATCCGCTCCGGCACAAAGGTCGAAAGCCGCGTGCAGGAGGTTACCGAGATAACCCGAAGCCTCAAGCTCATGGCGAAGGATCTGAATATCCCCGTCATCTGCTGCGCCCAGCTCTCCAGAGGCACCGAGGGCAGAGGAAAATCCCACCGTCCTCAGCTGTCCGATCTGCGTGAATCGGGCTCTATCGAGCAGGACGCGGATATAGTCCTCATGCTCTACCGTGAGGAATATTACAAGAACGAAAAAGACGACCCGGACGGCGACGATGAGCCCGCGCCCACCGCGCCCGTTGCCAACGAGGTCGAGGTCATTGTTGCCAAGAACAGACACGGTCCGACGAAGACCGTCGATTTCATCTGGGATGCGGATCACACTCTGTTCATGGGCGTGGAGAAGATTCAGAATGCTTGATAAAGCGCTCAGCGCCGTGGAAAAATATAATATGCTCAGCCCGAGAGCTGCGGTCATAGCCGCGGTCTCGGGCGGTGCCGATTCAATGGCAATGCTGCTCTTTCTTATGAAAATAAGCGAGCGGTATTCGCTGTCCCTGACCGTCGCCCATGTCAACCACGGGCTGCGCGGTGAGGAGGCGCGGCGAGATGAGGAATATGTGCGCTCCTTCTGCGAAAAGAATTCTCTTCGCTTTGAAGTCCTGCACGCCGATGTCGCAGCCCTTGCAAAACAGAGCGGGGAAAGCTGCGAAGAGTGCGGGCGAAGAGTGCGCTATGAGTTCTTTGAATCGATAGACAAAAACGCGAAGATCGTAACCGCCCATACCGCGAGCGACAACGCCGAAACGATGCTCTTCAACCTCGCGCGCGGCTCGTCGCTGAAAGGTCTGTGCGGCATACCGCCTGTTCGCGGGAATATTATAAGACCGCTGATATTCTGCACGAGAGAGGATATAGAAGCCTTCTGCCGCGAAAATTCTCTTGATTTTGTGACGGACAGCACCAATCTGACTCTCGATTACAGCCGCAATAAAATTCGCCATATCGCAGTCCCGGCGCTCAAGGAGATAAACTCCGCTTTTGAGGAGAACGCCTCACATTTTGCTCAGAATGCAGCACTTGATGAGGATTTTCTCGAATGCGAAACGGAGTCGCTTCTGGCGTCCGCTCAAAAAGACGGCGGGCTCTCGTGCGAAGCCCTGCTTTCGACTCATCCGGCTATATGTCGCCGCGCTCTGCTCGGCGCTATTAAAAATGTATGCCCGAAGTCGGCGGATTTCAGGACTGTAAACGCTGTTGAGAATATTCTCAAAGGCGGCGGAAAAATTCAGCTGTCGCCCGATATTTTTGCCGTCTCGGACGGCGATGTTATTCGCTTCAAAACTCCCGTAAAGCCGGGGGAAGAGTGGTCCGAAGATGTCGAACCCGAGTGCATAAACGGCTCTGTATGCCATAACGGGCGTGTTTCAATTTGTCGGGTTAACAAAAAAGTTTTCTTTGATACACAAAAAATTCACAAAGATATGTTGGATTATTGCATCGATTGTGATAAAATAAATGGAAAAGTTCAAGTCGGGAGCCGCCGCGCGGGCGATAAATTGACCCTTGCAAAGCGCGGATGCACAAAAAGCCTGAAAAAACTTTTCAATGAGGCACATGTCCCGCCGGAGAGCCGCTGCGATGTCGCAGTGCTGCGCGACGAGTCGGGTGTGCTGTGGGTTGAGGGATTCGGCGCGGACAGACGCTGCCGCGTCGGAAAAAACACCGAAAATGTGCTCATAATACGGAGGGAAAAACAATGATAGAGGATATAGAGAGAGTATTGCTCAGCGAGGAGCAGATACACGGGATAGTCTCCCGCCTCGGCAGGCAGATAAGCGAGGACTACAAGGGCAAAAAGCTGCTCATGGTAAGCGTCCTTAAAGGCTCGGTCGTGTTCATGGCGGATCTTATGAGAGCGATAACGATCCCCTGTGAGATAGACTTCATGGCGGTTTCGAGCTACGGCTCGGGAACCGAAAGCTCCGGCGAAGTCAAGATAATCAAAGACCTTGACAGACCCATCGAGGGCTACGATCTTCTTCTGGTCGAGGATATCCTCGATTCCGGCAAGACCCTCCATTACATATCCGAGATGCTCAGAGCGCGCAAGCCCGCGAGCATAAAGATATGCACCTTCCTCGATAAACCTGAGCGCCGCATGATAAAGGATCTCAAGGCGGACTATGCGGGAACGGAAGTGCCCGATGAGTTCGTTGTCGGCTACGGTCTCGACTATGCCGAGAAGTACCGCAATGTGCCTTTCCTCGGCGTGCTCAGCCGTTCGGTCTATGAGAAGTAAGAGCGGCTCATCCAAGAAAACTTCGGCAGTCATAGGAGTGATTTGACGTTTGAAAAATAACAGGAAAGATACCAACAGCAACGCAAGAAAAGCGCTGGCATGGATACCGTATATTCTTATACCCGTCCTCATAATCTCCGGCGTTTCCCTCTATGCAAGGCAGCAGAAGAAGGAAAAGCTTGAGTATTATCAGGTCGTGCAGTATTTCGACGACAAGAAGGTCACGGAATACGATCTGAATATGTCGAGCGGCGCGCTTGAGTTCAAGCTCAAGGGCGATAACAAAGTGTATACCTACACCGTCCCGAATGTCAGTATGTTCCAGGAGGACATACACAACGGCGTTATCGCATATAACAGAGCGCATCCGGACGCCCCGATAAAGGCGCAGTATGAGACCGGCTCGACCGGCGCACTGCTTCTCAATATCGTCCCGACGCTTCTCATGCTCGTCATTCTCGGCGTGCTTCTGTTCTATATGTTCCGCAAGATGAACAACGCCATGAACAACGAGAATAACCGCACACTTTCGTTCGGCAAGGCGCGCGTCAAGCGTGCAAAGGACGAGAGCCGCAAAACGACATTTGACGATGTCGCGGGTGCCGATGAAGAAAAAGAGGAGCTCAGCGAGATAGTCGATTTCCTCAAGGACCCCTCGCATTTCAACAAGCTCGGCGCGAGAATACCGCGCGGCGTTCTGCTCGTCGGCCCTCCCGGTACAGGTAAAACCTTGCTCGCAAGGGCTGTCGCGGGCGAAGCTAACGTGCCGTTCTTCTCGATTTCCGGTTCGGATTTCGTCGAGATGTATGTCGGTGTCGGCGCTTCCCGTGTGCGCGACCTTTTCAATGAAGCAAAGAAAAATTCACCCTCGATAATCTTTATCGATGAGATAGATGCCGTCGGCCGCCACAGAGGCGCAGGCATGGGCGGCGGACACGACGAGCGCGAGCAGACTTTGAACCAGCTGCTCGTCGAGATGGACGGCTTCGGCGCAAACGAGGGCGTTATAATCATCGCGGCGACCAACCGCCCCGATATCCTCGACCCCGCGCTTCTTCGTCCCGGCAGATTTGACCGTCAGGTAACAGTCGGCTATCCCGACCTCAAAGGACGCGAGGCTATCCTCAAAGTCCACGCCAAGGGCAAGCCCCTCGGCCCCGATGTCGATCTTGCCACTATTGCAAAAACAACTATCGGCTTTACCGGCGCAGACCTCGAGAATCTGCTCAACGAAGCGGCTCTTCTCGCCGCACGCCGCGATAAAAAAGCCATCACCATGACCGAGATAGAAGAGGCGATGATAAAGGTCGTCGCGGGCACCGAGAAGAAGAGCCATAAGATGACCGACAAGGAGAAGCGCCTGACCGCCTATCACGAGGCAGGTCACGCAGTCTCCGCCTATTATCTCGAATATAACGACCCGGTTCACCAGGTCTCTATCGTCCCGAGAGGGCAGATGGGCGGATACACAATGTATCTCCCGACCGAGGATAAGAGCTATCATTCAAAGAACGAGATGCTCGATAATCTTGTCAGCCTGCTCGGCGGCAGAGTTGCCGAAGCGCTGATAATCGGCGATGTATCGACCGGCGCGTCGAACGATATCGAACGCGCTACGGATATTGCGCGCAAGATGGTCACGAAGTACGGCATGAGCGAAAAGCTCGGTCCGATAACCTTCGGCTCGGGCAACGACGAAGTGTTCCTCGGCAGAGATTATTCTCACCTGAAGAATTATTCCGAGGAGACCGCCGCAGAGATCGATGAGGAAATCAACCGCATCATCACCACGGCTTACGGTAGAACCGAGGATATCCTCAAAGAGCATATCGACAGGCTCCACGCAGTCGCAGGCGCGCTTATCGAGCGCGAGAAGATAAGCGGCGAGGAGTTTGAGACGATAATGCACGGCGGCACTCTTGATCCGCTCAGTGCACAGAGTGATGACAGCAAATCTGCTGAAGTGCCGGAGCAGTCCGACGCTCAGAACAATGAGGAGGCAGACGGAAATGAGAAAGAATCTGAATAAGATATTTTTCGGAATAGCGGTCGTTGCCGCGGGAATCATATTCCTCGGCTCGGCGTTCGGCTTCTGGGAGATAGGGGAGCTGAGCGGCTGGTGGACTGTGTTTATTATTGTCCCCGCTATCGGCAGCATGATAGCCTCGGGTCTTGACCTGCTTAATGTCGCGGCTGTCGCGGTCGGCGTGTGGCTGCTGCTCAAGTGCAACCCCCAGTGGGTTCCCGCAGAGCGCATGAACCATTTCGCAATTGCTATTGCGCTTGTCGCGGTCGGCTTCTGGCTGATATTCAGCACCGTCAAAACGAAGAAGCTCAAAAAGCACCTCGATGACAACAGCGGACCCATTTCGCAGGAGAGCAAGCCCACCTATACAGCGGTCTGCTCGGGCGGCGTTTATAAGAACACGACCGGCAACCTGCTCGGCGCTCACTGCCTCGCGATTCTCGGCGGTCTTGAAGTTGACCTGAGCGAAGCGCAGATAAACGACGAGATAACCATAAGCGTCACCTCGATTCTCGGCGGAGTCGATATCTATCTGCCCGAGAATGTCAGAGTTGAGTGCTCGGACGGCGCGAGCCTGCTCGGCGGCATCGACAACAAGATGCCCGCAAACAACGACCTGTCTCAGCCGCTCGTCCATATCAAGCATTTCAATGTCCTCGGCGGCACTGATGTTATGACGAGAGTCCATAAAAACGCATAAATAATTTAACGCCCGGATAATTATTTCCGGGCGTGTTTTATATGGTGAAAAGATGAAAGAACGCAAATTCATAAAACTGCCGCCCGAAAAAGCCCCGCAGATGTTTAGTCTTGTTCTCGAACGGATAAAGTGGATGGACGAAAAAGGGATAGAGCAGTGGAATGTCATGGGCTATGACGAAGTCTATCCGCTGCCCTACTATGAACAAAAATGCAGTGAGGGTCGGGCTTTTGCGCTTGAAGATAAAGATGGAGCGATACTCTGTGCCGCCGTGCTTCTTGAAAACGACAGCCGTTGGAGCGACGACGCCCCCGCGCTCTATGTCCATAATCTTGTCTCAAAGGTCGGCGCGGGCGATGCGGGCGCGGAATTTCTGCGCCGCGCAGAGGAGTACGCCCTGAGTATAAACAAAGCATATCTCCGCCTCGACTCGTCCGAAGATAACGAACCGCTCGCAAGATATTACGAAAACCTGGGCTTCGTCCCTGTCGGCACCTGCACCGACGGACCGTATAAAGGCATTCGCCGCGAGAAAAAGTTGAAATAAGCAGCGGCAATTGTGCGACTAATAAGATAGGCTGTCGGTGTGAATATCGGCAATAGGCGACTGAACAATATTATAAATCAGCACATTTCTGTATGGGCGGATATCATCCGCCCGCGAAATCTTCATAATTTTATTGGCGTGCACTTGTAGGGTGCGGTGACCCCGACGCACCGCGCCGCGTAAGCGGCACAAAAGCTTGTCGCTACTAATTTTGCGAGCAAATTTTTATCGCAATATATAATTTTGACTTGGCTCCCCTGCAGGGGAGCTGGCTCGGCGAAGCCGAGACTGAGGGGTTAGCTCGCTCAAAGCAAGTATGGGCGGATATCATCCGCCCGCGAAATCTTCATAATTTTATTGGCGTGCACTTGTAGGGTGCGGCGACCCGACGCACCGCGCCGCGTAA
>DKDF01000090.1:7301-18324 GCA_002451755.1 Ruminococcaceae bacterium UBA6855 | reverse complement strand
GCTTCGGTGATGTTGCCCGCTCGTCTCAGTTAGCTATTACTACTGCGGCGTGGCTATTGAAAGTATGATTATCAAAATTAGTTGAGTCGCTTACCTTTACTTTGCTATGACTCGAGTGATAGACAAATCCCAATTTACCAATCCATTAATCACATCACGCGGCTTTGTCGGTGCAGCGGCTTTTTTGTGCCGCGATAATGTTGCATTGAATATAATATAAAGACAAAAATCGTAAAACTGTTGCAATAATGTTACATTTCAACTTATTGTTGAATCGAGTCGGATGTTGTATACTCATTTCGGATGAATTTTTCCCGCGTCTGAGGAGCGGGTATAACGAGGAGGATATCATTTTGTCAACAGCATATTTTTATGCCGCGCTCGCGGCAGGCATCGCGGCGGTCGTCGTTTTTCTTGTTCTGCGCGTGAAATACGGCGGACTCAAGGGGCTCTATTCAAAGGCGATAGCGAGCTTCTTCTTCCTGCTTACGGCGCTCTGCGCGGCGGCGGTCAACCCGGGTCACGAGGTGTATGCCGGGCTCATCGTGTTCGGCCTTGTGCTCGGTCTCTCGGGCGACATATGGCTCGATCTGAAATGGATATATGAAAAGGATATGGAGAAGTTCCTCAACGCCGGATTCATAGCATTCATGATAGGTCATGTGTTCTACATAGGTGCGATTTATAAATTCGCCGGCAACTGGAGCGTGCTCACGGCTGTTCTGCCGATAATAATCTCTGTTGTTGTCGCCATAGGCAATGTTATCGTCAGCGAAAAGCTGCTCAAGCTCAAGTTCGGCAAGTTCAGAACGATAGTCGGCGTCTACACTTTCTTCCTGTTCATGACCTTTGCCGTCAGCGCGGTCGCGATGCTCAACAATTCCTTTGCAAAGCAGTGGATCCTCATGGCGGTCGGCGGAATACTGTTCATCCTCTCGGATGCTGTGCTGTCGAATATGTATTTCAAAGAGGGCGGAAACACGAAGCCCAATGTCGTTATAAACCACACTCTCTACTATGCGGCGCAGTTTATAATAGCGTCGTCGGTACTTTTTATAAAATAATCCGAAAAACCGCTTGACAAAATCTCTTCGGGCTGTTAAAATAATGCGTACAACAAAGCAGAGTGACGCATTGTGCCGCAGCTCTCACCTCCGGGGTTTTGTCCGCGCGGGTCAATAAGAACGGATTTTTATTTCTGTTGATTATTGAGCGAGGGCATCTCTGTGCCCTCGCTTTGATTTTTCCGGTAGAACCGGTCAGAGCATATGGAGGTGCTGGTTATAGGTATCAAAGAAATGCAGATCAATGAAGAGATCACGGACAAAGAGGTCAGGCTCATAAGCAATGACGGTGAACAGTTAGGTATCGTTTCCGCCGCTCAGGCTCAGAAGCTTGCCGCAGAGAAAAATCTCGACCTTGTCAAGATAGCTCCGCAGGCAAAGCCGCCCGTCTGTAAGATCATGGACTACGGCAAATATCGTTTTGAGCAGTCCAAGAGGGAGAAGGAAGCGAAGAAAAATCAGCGTGTGATCGAGATAAAGGAGATCCGCCTTTCGCCCAACATTGACGTACATGATTTTGATACGAAAGTCGGTCACGCCAGAAAGTTCCTGTCGGCAGGCAACAAGACCAAGGTCTCGATCCGCTTCCGCGGACGCGAGATGACCCACACCGATCTCGGACTGACCATAATGGCTCAGTTTGCGGAGAAGTGCGCGGATATCGCCTCGGTCGAGAAGCCGGCGAAGCTTGAGGGACGCCAGATGCTCATGTTCCTCGCTCCCAAGAGCGCAAAGTGATTATCCCGGTAAAATACCGGTCAAAAAGTTGAAGGAGGAAAAGAACTCATGCCCAAGATCAAAACTCACAGCGGTGCTAAAAAGCGCTTCAAGCTGTCAAAAAACGGTAAGCCGATACGTGCACACGCAAACAAGTCTCACATCCTTACCAAGAAGAGCACAAAGCGTAAGAGAAATCTTCGCAAGACCTCTGTTGCAGACACCACCAACGTCAAGCAGATCAAGAAGCTTATCCCTTACAAATAAGAGACAGCCAACCACTCATTAATTATTCGGAGGTAGAAAACCATGGCACGTATCAAAGGTGCAACAATGACTCGCAAGAGAAGAAATAAAGTTCTGAAGCTTGCCAAGGGCTACTATGGCTCAAAGCACAGCCTTTTCAAGACCGCCAAGCAGGCTGTCATGAAGAGCGGCCAGTACGCTTACATCGGCCGCAAGCAGAAGAAGCGTGACTTCCGCAGCCTGTGGATCACCAGAATCTCCGCTGCCGCGAAGCTCAACGGCATGAACTATTCCACGTTCATCAACGGTCTGAAGAAGACCGGCATCGATCTCAACCGCAAGATGCTCTCCGAGATCGCCATCAGCGATCCCGCCGCTTTCACCGCTCTGACCGAGCAGGCCAAGGCTGCCCTCAAGTAAGTGATCGGAGATTTTCGGGTAGAGACTCAATCTGAAAGTTAAGGGGCTGCTGATGCAGTCCCTTATTTCATATCGGAGGAAAAAAGATGGATTTTGAAAAGATCTCGTCGCGTTCCAACGAAAAAGTGAAGCTTTTCCGGCATCTGTCGCAGAGCGCCTCGTTCCGCAGGGAAACGGGGCTGTTTGCGCTTGAGGGCGCGCGCCTGTGCTCGGATGTCGCAAAGACCGGGATAGAAATAAAGACTGCGTTCTTCACAAAAGAAGCTCTCGAAAAGTATCCGGACTATATCTCTGCCGTCGCCGAAAGGGCGGAGCAGGCGTTTGAGATACCGCATGAGCTCGCCGGAACTCTCTCCGATACCCGCGAGGCGCAGGGTATTTTCTGCATCTGCGTCAAGCGAAAAGAGGCGGAATTGGAGACAATTGACCCCAAAGGGACATATATAGCGCTCGACAATATGCAGGATCCGTCGAATCTCGGCGCGGTGCTCAGAACTGCGGAGGCGTTCGGCATGAGCGGCGTCATAGTCGGCGGCGGGTGCGATATATATAACCCGAAAGCGCTTCGCGCCGCAATGGGCTCTTCGATGCGAATTTCTGTTTTGACAACAGGAAATTTGCCCTCTCTCTTGATTTTTGCCGCCAAAAAGGGTATGCTTACCTTAGCTTCCACGCCGTCCGACGGGGCAAAGAAGATAACCGATATGAGTTTTTCGGGCTCCGTTATCTGCGTTGTCGGCAACGAGGGCAGCGGAATATCGCCCGAGGTCATGTCCGCCTGCACTCTGCCCGTGACCATTCCGATGCGCGGGCGCGCCGAGTCGTTGAATGCCGCGGCGGCAGCCGCAGTGCTTATGTGGGAGCTGACAAAATAACACACGGAGGCTTCAATGGACAAGAAAGCCTACTGGCTCTGGCTCCGGGAAGCTCTTGGCGCAGGAGCTGTCACAGATGAGATTACCGCTGTGTTTCCATCCCCCGAGGAGATGTACTCAAGGGGCGAGATAGAATGGCGATTGAGCGGTGTACTCACCAACAGACAGATAGAAAAACTCAAACAATGCTCTCCCGAAAAGGCGCAGGGCATTGTTGATATTTGCCGTGATAACGGCTGGACAGTCCTCACTCCGGACGACGAGGACTATCCGCCGAAACTCAGAAGTCTGCGTAACATGCCGCTGGCGCTCTTCGTCAGGGGCGACATAAAACGCGTGACACAGCGCGTGTGCATTGCCGTTGTCGGCACGAGAAAAGCCTCGTTCCAGGGCAGCTATCTCGCGCACCGCTATGCCGCGGCGCTTGCATATTCCGGCATCTGCGTCGTCTCCGGCGCGGCGATGGGCATCGACAGCTGCGCGCACAACGGCGCGCTCGATTCCGGCGGAGTCACGGCGGCGGTGCTCGGCTGCGGCTTCGGATACAAATATCTTATGGAAAACGAATATCTGCGCGACTGCGTGGCTCAGAGCGGCGCGCTGATAACGGAGTTCCCGCCCGGCTTTCCGCCCTCGGCGAGAACGTTCCCGATAAGAAACAGAATAATCTCGGGACTCTGCGACGCTACAATAGTCATCGAGGCGGGAGTTAAGAGCGGCTCGCTCATCACCGCGAACTGCGCTCTCGAACAGGGACGCGACGTGTTCGCGCCGCCCGGCGATGTGTTCAACTCATCTTACGCCGGGGCGAATCGGCTGATAAGAGACGGCGCAAGACCGCTTTTGTCAATTTATGATCTGATAACCGAATACTCCGTGCGCTATCCCGACAAGATAAAGCCGGAGGATATGGCAAAAGCACTCGAATATCTGAGCGGCAAGCGCGAGCTGACGCAGGAGCAGGCAAAGGAAGAGCCGAAGACCGTAGAGCGTCCGCACGAATCGGTCAAAAAGTTCGAGCCCGAGCCGAAGCCCGAGGAGTTCAGGGTCAAGAAGCTCGTGTCAATACCCGTCGGACTTTCCGAAAAGGCAAAGAAAATATACGAATCAATGGGAGAAGAACCTCTGTTTGCAGACGAGATAGCGGCAAAGACCGGATTTGCGCCGTGGGAGGTTGTCAGCTCGATGACCGAGCTGGAGCTTGAAGATCTCGTGTGTCTGTGCGCAGGGAAACGATACAAAAAAATTTGAACAGGGGAGCAAACGAAATGTCCACTTTAGTTATAGTCGAGTCGCCTGCAAAGGCGAAAACAATTAAAAAATATCTCGGACCCGGCTATGAGGTAGTTGCCTCGATGGGTCATGTCCGCGATCTGCCCGCGGCGAAGCTGAGCGTCGATGTCAAGCACGATTTCGCGCCGAAATACGCCGTTATAAAAGGAAAAGAGAAGCTCGTCAGCGAGCTGAAAAAAGATGTTGAAAAAAGCGATAAAGTTATCCTCGCAACCGACCCCGATCGCGAGGGAGAAGCGATATCGTGGCACCTTTCGACCCTGCTCGACCTCAATCTCGAGGACAAGAACAGAGTCACCTTCAACGAGATAACCAAAACCGGAATCAAGAACGGCATGGAGAATCCGCGCGCCGTCGATATGAACCTCGTCAACGCACAGCAAGCGAGAAGAATACTCGACAGACTCGTCGGTTATCGCTTAAGCCCGTTCATTTCGCAGAAGATACGCCGCGGTCTCTCCGCCGGCCGCGTTCAGAGCGTCGCGGTGCGTATGATAGTTGACCGCGAGGAGGAGATCCGCGCGTTCAAGCCCGAGGAATATTGGACGATAGACGCTAAATTTACTGCACCGTCCCGCAAGGTGTTTTCCGCATCGCTCTACGGCGACGAAAACGGCAAGATAAAAATAGAGAACAAAGAGCAGTCGGACGCTATCCTCAGCCGCCTCGACGGCGCTTCGTATACCGTCAAAACCCTCAAAAAGGGCACGAGGAAGAAGAACCCCGCGCCGCCCTTTACCACCTCCACCCTCCAGCAGGAGGCTTCGAGGAAGCTCGGATTCCAGACTCAGAAGACCATGCGCACCGCGCAGGAGCTGTATGAGGGCGTTGATGTTCAGGGCATCGGCACGACCGGTCTTATAACCTACATGAGAACCGACTCGCTGAGAATCTCCGAGGAGGCGCGCGCCCAGGCAGCCGCTGCCATAGAAGATATCTTCGGCAAGGAGTATCTGCCCGACAAGCCCCGCTACTACAAGACCGGAGCCAACGCGCAGGACGGCCATGAGGCTATCCGCCCCGCGACCCCGTCGATAACCCCCGAGCGCGTCAAGGATTCGCTGACCTCGGATCAGTATAAGCTCTATAATCTCATCTGGAAGCGCTTCATGGCGAGCCTCATGGCGAGCTGCGTCCAGGATACGGTGAAGCTCGAAATAGCCGGAGCAAACGAAAAGGATGCCGCCGAGGGCAAATACTGCCTGTTTACCGCCGCCGGTTATTCCGTGCGCTTCGACGGCTTTACAAAAGTATATGAGATAAGCGACGATGAGAGCAAGGGCTCGCTCCTGCCCGAGATAAAGGTCGGGGACACCGCGAAGCTCAAGGAGCTTATCCCCTCGCAGCACTTCACCTCGCCTCCGCCGCGCTTCACCGAAGCGTCGCTCGTCAAGGAGTTTGAGGAAAAGGGCATCGGCAGACCGAGTACCTATTCAACAATAATCACTACTATAGTCAAGAGAAACTATGTCAAGCGCGAGTCGAAGCAGTTCGTGCCCACCGAGCTCGGCGAGGCGACAACGAAGCTGCTCAAAGAGAAGTTCCCGCGCATAGTCAACGTCAAGTTCACCGCGCAGATGGAGGATATGCTCGACCGCGTCGATTCCGGCGATATCGACTATGTCTCCGTCCTCGACGATTTCTACGGCGAGTTCGAGAAGTCGCTCGACAAGGCGAAAGCCGAGATGAAGGATGTCAAAATTCAGCTCGAAGAGGATATAACGGATATCCCCTGCGAGAAGTGCGGCAGAATGATGGTCATAAAGACCGGACGCTACGGCAGATTCCTTGCCTGCCCCGGTTATCCCGAGTGCAAGAATGCGAAGCCGCTCGTGCTCGAAACGAACGCAAAGTGCCCCAAGTGCGGCGCAAAGGTCATCGAGAGAAAGACAAAGAGGGGCTATACCTTCTACGGCTGCTCAAACTGGCCCAACTGCGACTTCATGACCTGGGATAAGCCGACTGATGAAATATGCCCGCAGTGCGGCAAGTCCCTGTTCAAGAAGAAGGGCGGCGTTGTCGAATGCCTCAACGAGGGCTGCGGATATACGAAAAAGAGCGCAAGAAAAGGTAAAAAAACCGATGAATAAAGTTACCGTTATAGGAGCGGGCTTCGCGGGCGTTGAAGCCGCAAGACAGCTGTCGCGCGCGGGGATAAGAGTTACCCTGTGCGAGATGAAGCCGCAAAAATTCTCGCCAGCCCATTCGAGCCCGAACTTCGCCGAGCTCGTCTGCTCGAACTCCTTCAAGGCTTTGCGCACCGCGAGCGCTGCGGGCGAACTCAAAGCCGAGATGGAGATGCTCGGCTCGCTCTGCGTGAGCTGCGCCAAGGCGACTGCCGTCCCCGCGGGCGGCGCTTTAGCCGTTGACAGGGACGATTTCTCCGCCCTTGTCACAAAGACGGTCGAAGAAGACCCGCTTATAGATATAGTCCGCGGCGAGGTGACGGAGATACCCGCAGACGGCGTTGTGATCATCGCCGCAGGTCCGCTCGCGTCCGACGCGCTCGCTGATGAGATAGAGAAAATCTGCCCCGGACATCTGAGCTTCTACGATGCCGCCGCGCCGATAGTCTCGGCTCAGAGCCTCGATATGTCCTGCGCGTTCAAGCAGTCGCGCTATGACAGAGGCGGCGAGGATGACTATATAAACTGCCCGATGAACAAAGAGGAATATGAGGCTTTTTACGAAGCCCTTGTCGGCGCGGAGAGCGCCGAAACTCACTCGTTTGACAAGCGCAAGGGAGTCTATGAGGGCTGTATGCCGATAGAAGTCATGGCTCTGCGCGGTCAGGATACTATCCGCTTCGGTCCGATGAAACCCGTCGGTCTGCGCGATCCGCGCACGGGGCACAGACCGTGGGCGGTGCTTCAGCTCAGAAAAGAGAACTCGGCGGGTACAATGTACAATCTCGTCGGCTTCCAGACGAATCTGAAATTCGGCGAGCAGAAGCGCGTTTTCTCTATGATACCCGCGCTCAAGAACGCGGAGTTCGTGCGCTACGGCGTCATGCACCGCAACACTTTTATAAATTCACCCAAGCTCCTCGGCGCGGATTTCTCGCTCAGGAGCGACAGACGAATATTCTTCGCGGGTCAGATAACCGGCGTGGAGGGCTATATGGAGTCCGCCGCCTCGGGAATACTCGCCGGCATCAACGCTGCGCGGTATATAAACGGAAAAGACCCGTTCGTCATGCCCGGGGACACCGTCATGGGTGCGCTTTCTCGCTATATCAGCGACGAGAGCGTGACGGATTTTCAGCCCATGGGCGCAAACTTCGGAATACTTCCGCCCCTCGACGAACGCATCCGCTCGAAGCAGGAGCGTTATGAGAAGATCTCGCAGCGGGGACTCGAGTCTGCGGGAAAATATATCGAAGGAGAGAATGAAAAATGAAGATTATAGTTGATGCTTTCGGCGGCGACAATGCACCTCTTGAGGTTATCAAGGGCAGCCGCAACGCAAAGGACGATCTCGGCGTTGATATAGTTCTCGTTGGCGACAAGGAGAAGATATTCTCCTGCGCCGCGCAGAACAAGATATCGCTCACGGACATTGATATTATAGACGCCCCGGATGTTATCGCCATGACCGATCAGCCCGGCGAGATACTCAAGAGCAAGAAAAACTGCTCCATGGCTGTCGGACTTCAGGCTCTTGCAGACGGAAAGGGCGACGCATTTGTCAGTGCCGGTTCAACCGGCGCACTCGTCATGGGCGCGACCTTTATCGTCAAGCGCATCAAGGGCGTAAAACGCCCGGCGATAGGCAGCGTCCTGCCCTCCAACGACAAGCCGTTTCTTCTGCTCGACTGCGGCGCGAACGCGGACTGCACCGCGGAGCATTTGAAGCAGTTCGCCCAGATGGGCGCGATATATTCGGAGAAGTTCGTAAAAGTTCAGTCTCCGCGCGTGGCTCTTGCGAATATCGGCACCGAGGACAGCAAGGGCGACCGCCTGCGCCATGAGGCGTTCGATCTGCTCAAAGAGACGAAGGGCATCAACTTTATCGGCAACGTCGAGACTCGCGACGTGCCCTACGGCTGCTGCGACGTGCTTGTCGCGGACGGCTTCACGGGCAACATTATCTTGAAGCTCTATGAGGGCGTCGCGGGCGCGATGATGGCGAATATCAAGAGCATATTCAAAAAGAGCTCGATAACCATGCTCGCCGCCATGATGGTCAAGGGCGGTCTGCTCGGGCTCAAAGTCAGAATGGATTATTCCGAGTTCGGCGGCGCGCCGCTGCTCGGAGTCAACGGCGTTGTTATCAAGGCGCACGGCTCGTCAGACGCAAAGGCTATCCGCAACGCCATAAGGCAGGCAAAGACCTGCGCAGAAAAAAATATAGTCGGCACCATTGCACAGAGCGTCAAGGAAGCTGCCGACGCGGAGTAAGAAAATGGACAACAGAGAACTCGAAAAGAAAATAGGCTATAATTTCAAGAATAAAAAGCTGCTCACCGAGGCGCTGACCCACTCATCATACGCCAACGAGCGGCAGGACGGTACGCGCTGCAACGAACGCCTGGAGTTTCTGGGCGACTCGGTGCTCGGCTTTATCTCCGCCGAGCATTTCTTCCATCACTTCAAGCACCTGCCCGAGGGTGAATTAACAAAGAGACGCGCTTATTTCGTCTGCGAGAAGTCACTCAGCGAATTTGCACGAACTCTCGGTATCGGCGACTATCTGCTCTTCGGCAAGGGCGAAGTGCTCACCGGCGGCAAGGATCGTCCGTCTATCCTCGCCGATGCGTTTGAGGCTGTGCTCGCCGCTATCTATCTCGACGGCGGCATAGAGCCGGCGAAGAAGTTCGTTTTTCGTTTTATCGACAAGGCGGACGAGGAGAAGCCGGTCGTCACGGACTACAAGACCACCTTGCAGGAGATAGTCCAGCGCAACCCCGAGGAGGCGGTCGAATATGTCCTCGTCGGCGAGAGCGGACCCGATCACAACAAGACCTTCAGCGTCGAAGTCCATCTCAACAGCAATGTCATCGGCCACGGCTCGGGCAGAAGCAAGAAGATAGCCGAGCAGGCGGCGGCAAAAGAGGCTCTGGAGCTCATGGGGCTCAAGGCATGAAACATATAAACGTCTCCGTATTCGTTCCCCACGCGGGCTGCCCGCACCAGTGCAGCTTCTGCAACCAGAGGAGCATTTCGGGTGCGAAGAGCCAGCCTACGGCGCAGGATGTGCGCGACGCGGCGCTTGTCGCCATGCGATCGTCACCCGAGGGAATAAAAGACGGGGAGATAGCATTTTTCGGCGGCAGCTTCACGGCTATCGACCGCGGTTATATGATCGAACTGCTCTCTTCGGCGCAGGAGTTCATCGGCGAAAACGGCTTCAAGGGCATCAGAATATCCACCCGCCCGGACGCTGTTGACGGCGAGATATGCGATATTCTCGAAAAATATCATGTCACGGCAGTCGAGCTCGGCGCACAGAGCACGAATGATAAAGTGCTCGCGATGAACCGCAGAGGGCACACGCGCGAGGATATCTTCCGCTCGGCGCGGCTCTTAAAAGAACGCGGCTTCGAATTGGGGCTTCAGATGATGACCGGGCTCTACGGCTCGGATGATGAGGACAGCATCGGGACGGCGCGGGATATAATCTCGCTTTCACCCGACACCGCGCGGATATATCCGACGGTCGTTATAGAAAACACCGAGCTCGCCGAGCTCTATCGCAGTGGCGAATACCGCCCGCAGACTCCCGAAGAGGCGGCGGTGCTCTGCGCGAAGATACTGCCGATGTTCGAGCGAGCGGGGATAAAGGTCATCCGCCTCGGACTCCATTCCGGCGGCGATGTCGAGGGCTCTTTCGTTGCCGGCGCATATCATCCGGCTCTGCGCGAGATGTGCGAGGGGCATATATATTTTGATATTATTAACAGAGCACTCTCCGGAAAAGAAAAGGGGAAGTACATAATATATGTCGCCCCGCGTGAAATTTCAAAAGCCTCCGGACAGAGAAGATGTAATATCGAAAAGCTCAGAGAACTCGGCTATGAATGCAAAATAAAAGAGAGCGCGGCTCTCTCGGCGCGCGATATAACCTTGGAAAAAGTCAACTTATTATAAAGGCAGGCAGATAAATGTTACTAAAAGCACTCGAACTGCAGGGCTTCAAATCCTTTCCCGACAAGACAACGCTTGAATTCGGAAAAGGCATAACCGCCGTCATAGGACCCAACGGCTCCGGCAAGAGCAACATCTCCGACGCCGTTCGCTGGGTTCTCGGCGAGCAGTCGTCAAAGAGCCTGCGCGGCTCGAAAATGGAGGATGTCATCTTCGGCGGTACTTCGCTGAGAAAAGCGATGGGCTTCGCCGAGGTCACTTTGCGCCTCGATAACACCGACCGCACCCTCAACAACTGCGACAAAGACGATGTCTCCGTTAC
>DKDF01000090.1:0-7296 GCA_002451755.1 Ruminococcaceae bacterium UBA6855 | reverse complement strand
ATGCTGCCGGTCGATTTCGACGAAGTCGCCGTCACGCGTCGCATGTACCGCTCGGGCGAGAGCGAGTATCTTCTGAACGGCGAGACGGTACGCCTGCGCGATATCCACGAGCTGTTTATGGACACGGGACTCGGACGCGACGGCTATTCCATGGTCAGCCAGGGCAGAGTCGCCGACCTTATCTCTTCGCGCTCGCCGCAGAGGCGCGATATGCTCGAAGAGGCGGCGGGAATATCCCATTTCAGATACCGCCGCGCGGATGCGACCCGCAGACTCGAACAGGCGGAGGAAAACCTCGTTCGCCTGCGCGATATATTGACCGAACTCGAAGGGCGCGTCGGACCGCTCAAAACGCAGAGCGAAAAGGCGCAGAAATTCCTTGTGCTTGCAGGGGAGAAGAAGGAGCTTGAGATAGGACTCTGGCTCAAGACGATAGAGCGCTCCCGTGAGGGGCTCAGGGCGCAGGAGGACAAAATATCCCTCGCCGCCGCAGACTATGAGCAGGCGGAGCGCGAGCTCGAACAGATATCGGCTCAGATAGAAGAGCTGATGAGCACGGGCAGCGGAATAACCGTGCAGATAGAAGAACTGCGCACGAAAGCCGCCTCCGACGAGGAGCAGGCGACCGCAGTTGACGGCAGAATCGCTGTCGAGCACAACAACCTCGCGCATAACCGCGAGACAATAGAGCGCATAAAGCGCGATATGGAAGCGGCGACCGCCACCGAGCAGCACCTCGAAGAGCAGATCGACGCCGCCCAAAAAGAAATAGAATCTATAGACGCCGAGATAAAGGGCTGCCAGGCGCAGCTGCTCGAGCTGCTCGACAGCACCGGCAAGCTCAAGGAGCAGGAGAGCGCGATAACCGCCGAGCGCGACAGCGCGGAGGCGCAGGCGAAGACCATAAACGAGTCTCTCTCCGCCGCAAAAATCGAGCAGAGCACGGCGCGCTCCTCCGCGCAGGAGATAGCCGCGCGTCTCGGCACAGTCGACGAAGTCATCGCTTCGCGCGGCGGACTGCTTGACGCACTCCGTGAGCAGGCCGAAGTCAGCCGCAGGAACCTTGACGCGTGCCTTGAAAATATAGAATCACTTTCAAATTCAATAGACGGCTATTCTATGATAGTCCGTTCGCGTTCAGAAAAGGCGGAGAAGATGCGCCGCGAGCTCGACGCCGCAACGCTCGACATCCACCAGAAGCAGGCGCGAATCAGAATGCTCGAGGATCTCGAGAAGAACATGGAGGGCTATTCCGGCTCCGTTAAAGCGGTCATGCGCGAAGCAAAGCGCGGAACACTGCGCGGAATCCACGGACCTGTGTCCCAGCTGATAACCGTTGATGCGAAGTATGCCGCGGCGGTCGAGACGGCTCTCGGCGCCGCCGTGCAGAATATAGTCACCGACGACGAGTCGGCGGCAAAGCGCGCCATAGGCTATCTTAAAGAGAGCCGCGCAGGACGCGCGACTTTCCTGCCGATGACGGCGATAAAGCCGCGCCCGTTCAGGGAGGACGGACTCGATTCCTGCGCCGGATTTATCGATATGGCGGACAGGCTTCTTCGATGCGACGACGAGTATCTGCCGATAATCAGGAATCTGCTCAGCCACACCGCCGTTGCGGATAATATCGACAGCGCGATAGCCATCTCCAAGCGCTTCGGCCACAGGTTCAAAGTCGTCACTCTCGACGGCCAGGTCATGAACGCGGGCGGCTCGATGACGGGCGGTTCGCGCGGGCAGAACGCGGGTATACTCAGCCGCGGCAATGATATCGAACAGCTCAAAAAGACCGTCGCGAAGCTTGAAAAAGACCTTGCCGAGCGGCAGGAGAGATACAAAGAGCTCGCGGGCGAAGTCTCGGCGGCGCAGGCGGAATACGACGGCGTGACGGCGGAGCTCCAGAAAGCGCAGGAAGAAAAAATTCGCCGCGAGGGCGAGCTGCGCATGATAGACGACAAGATAGAAACCGCCGAGTCAGCACTCAATGACCTTGAAGCGGAGAAGCGCAGCTCCGCAGAGCGCACCGCAAAGCTCGAAGAGATTCAGACTCAGGCGCAGAAAAAGATAGATGAATTTACTGCTCAGCTCGACTCGGTCAACGAAAAGATAACAGAAATCGAATCGCGCCGCGATGAACTGCTCAGCACCCGCGAGCAGAACGCGGACAAAGAGAGCAGTATCAACCTCAGTATCCTCGCGTTCAAAAAGGACATTCAGGCGAGGGAAGAAGTCATCGAAACGCTCAAACGCCGCAGAAGCTCCCATGAGGGTCACGCCGATGAACTTAAATCGGAGATCGACTCGATAACCGAGCAGATGACCGCGACGAACGAGCTTATCGAACAGCTAAAAGGCGAGGCGGCATCACTTCGCGCCGAGGCTCAGCAGAAAAAAGACGAGATATCCTCGCTCGCCCAGAAGCGAAGCGGAGTCGAGGGCGAGAGCACTAAACTTCGCGCTCAGGAGCGCTCGGTCAGCGACAGGCGCGAGAGACTGTCCGGCGAGCGGGCAAGGCTCGAAGAACGCCGCGACTCGATGCAGCGCGAGCTTGAAAACGCGCAGAACAAGCTCTATGACGAATATCAGCTCACTCGCCGCGAGGCGGAGGAACTCGGAATAATTATTGAAGATCCGCAGAAAGCGCAGCGCGACCTCAATGATATAAAGAACAAGATAAGAGCCCTCGGCAACGTCAATGTCGGCGCTATCGAGGAATACAAAGAGGTCTCCGAGCGCTACGAGTTCATGAGAACTCAGATAGACGATGTCGAAAGCTCGCGCGCGGAACTTCTCACGCTCATAGGCGACCTGACCGGCAAGATGTCGGAGCGGTTCAGAGAGCAGTTCGACCGCATAAACACTATCTTCGGTCAGACATTCTCGGAGCTGTTCGGCGGCGGCAAGGCGGAGCTTATTCTTGAGAATCCGCTCGATGTGCTCGAATGTGCCATTGAGATAAAGGTTCAGCCCCCGGGCAAGAATGTTCAGAACATCGACCTGCTCTCGGGCGGCGAAAAGGGACTCGCGGCAATTGCTCTGCTGTTCTCCATCCTCAAGGTCACTCCAGCGCCGTTCTGCTTCTTCGACGAGGTCGAGGCGGCGCTCGACGATGTCAACGTCACGCGCTACGCGCAGTATGCCCGCCGCATGACGAAGAACACGCAGTTCATCCTCATCACGCACAGACGCGGCACGATGGAGGAAGCCGATGTCCTCTACGGAGTCACGATGCAGGAGGACGGAGTCTCCAAGCTGCTCGAACTCAAGACCGCCGAGATGGCAAAGAAGCTCGGATTGACACAGTGATACATATAATAGAGCCCCGGAGTTTTCCGGGGCTGTTTTTATAATTTTATCCGCGCTCTGCGATAAGTTGAAATTTGCCAAGGTCTTGTAAATCATGCAAATCATTCCTCTCTCTTCCCTCCGACCGCTTTGCCGAGTTCGGAGAATGCTATCGGAGCGAGGGCGAGGGCGGCGACGGTCAGCCACTCATATATATTGAGCACGGACACATCGAACAGCACCCGCAGCGGCGGGACGGTCATAACAATGAGCTGGAGCGCAGTGCAGAGGGCGGCGCAAATAGTAAGCTTTCTGTTCGAAAAAATACCGATGCTGAAAACCGAGCGGCGCGAGCGCATATTGAACGAATGAGCTATCTCGCAGAGGCTCTGCGTCGCAAACGCCATGGTGCGCCCGAGCTCGACGCAGGAATTTTTAAAGAGCGAGTTGCCCGCGACAAACGCAAACAGACTCAGCGCGCCTATCAACATTCCCTCGAGGGCTATGTCGAGTCCCGTGCGGTCGGCAAAAAAGCTCTTTGAGCTGTCGCGCGGGGGACGCTGCATGATGCGGCTGTCGAGCCTCTCCGCGCCGAGCGCGAGCGCGGGCAGGGAGTCGGTGACAAGATTTATCCATAAAAGCTGTATCGGCAGCAGCGGAGCGGGCATGCCGAATAGCGTAGCGGCAAAGACGCAGAGTATCTCGCCGATGTTGCAGCCGAGCAGATAGTGTATGGCGCGGCGGATGTTGTCATATATTCCGCGCCCCTGGGCGACGGCTTTGACTATGGTCGCGAAATTGTCGTCGGTCAGAATCATGTCGGCGGCGTTCTGCGCCACCTGCGTGCCGCCCTTGCCCATGGCACAGCCGATATCGGCGGCCTTTAATGCGGGCGCGTCGTTGACTCCGTCGCCGGTCATCGCGACGACCTCGCCGTGGGCTCGCAGAGCCTTGACTATCCGCACTTTGTGTTCGGGCGTCACACGCGCATATACGCGGCAGGAGCGCACGGCGTGCGCGAATTCATTTTCGCCCATTTTATCTATTTGCGCGCCCGTCAGGCATTCGCCGGAGCGCGAGAGTATGCCGAGCTTTTTCGCCGTGGCGCAGGCGGTTCCCGCGTGGTCGCCGGTTATCATAACAGGCGTTATCCCCGCGCGGCGGCAGGTTTTTACCGCTTCATATGCCTCTTCGCGCGGCGGATCCTCCATGCCGATAAGCCCGCAGAAGGTCAGCCCCGTCTCGCTTATTTTCCCCCCACTTGTCTCGCCCGTGGCGACGGCAATGACTCTTAATGCCCGCTCGGCGAGGGAGGCGTTGAGGCTCAGAATTTTTTCGCGCCGAGTCGAAGTCAGAGGGCTTTTCGTTCCGTTTAATATTATGTCGGAACACTGTTTTATCAGCACATCGGGCGCGCCTTTTGCGACCGTTATTATTTTGTCCCCGTCTCTTATCGCGACGGACATCATCTTCAGCTCGGACGAGAACGGTATTTCGTCGGTTCTGGGCTTTTGGCGGTTGAGCTTTGCCGTATCAGTCCCGGAACGCTCCGCCGCCGCGACTATCGCAGCCTCGGTCGGTTCACCGGATACTTTGCCCTTGCCCTCGTATTTTGCGTCGCAGCAGAGCGCCGCAAGGGAGAAAAGCTTTTTCGCCTCTTCGCCGGTCAGCTGAATTTCGCCCGACGGCGAGCAGGCGGCAGTGACTGTCATTTTATTTTGTGTCAGCGTACCTGTCTTATCGGAGCAGATATATGTCGCCGCGCCGAGCGTCTCTACTGCGGGCAGGCGGCGTATGACCGCGTTGCTCTTCGCCATCTTCTGCACTCCGAGCGAGAGCACAACGGTGACAACTGCGGGCAGCCCCTCGGGGATAGCCGCAACAGCGAGGCTCACCGAGAGCATGAACGCGCTGAGCACGCCCATGCCGCGCAGGATGCTGAGCACGAATATCAGCGCGCATATCGCCAGCGCGCCGATGCCGAGGACTTTTCCTATCTTCGCGAGCTTTATTTGCAGCGGCGTTGTCGGTTCGTCCTCGGTGTTCAGAAGATGCGCTATCTTCCCGACCGCCGTGTCCATACCGGTCTGAGTCACGACCGCCCTGGCGTGACCCGCGGTTATGACTGAGGACGAAAATATCATATTTTTGAGCTCCGCCTGCGGACTTCCGTCCGGAATGCGGCAGAGAGCGTCCTTTTCGCACGGCATGGATTCGCCCGTCAGCGCGCTCTCCTGCGCCGACAGCGAATGCGAAGATATCAGCCGCGCATCGGCGGGGACAAGATCGCCCGCGCGGACCTCTATAATATCCCCGCGAACAACTTCCGATGCAGGGATTTTTGTCTCTTTTCCGTCTCTTATGACTGCCGCCGTCGGCGCGGACATACTTTTGAGCGCCTCGAGCGAATGCTCCGCGCGCCGCTGCTGAATGACCCCGACTGCGGCGTTGAGGATAACTATTATCAATATCATTATCGGGTCGGCGAAGTCGCCGTGCTCCTCGAGAAACGAGGTCGCAAACGACACCCCGCTCGCTATGAGCAGGACTATGACAGTGAAATCTTTGAACTGCTCAAAAAATTCCGCGACGATACTCTTTTTCTTTTTGCCGCGCAGTATGTTTTCGCCGTCCTGCCCGAGCCGCTTTTCCGCTTCGCGCGAGCTTAAGCCCCTGTCAACGCTGCTGCCGAGCTTCTTTACCGCGTCCGTAGCGCTCATCGAATACCAGTCCATATTTTCTCCCCTTTTTTATTGAGTCCGTGCAATATATATTCAATTTATCGCCGAAAGTTTACCAAAGTTATTGAACCGTTCACATTTCAATGATAAAATAAATTGTAATTATGTCTTTTTTCGACAGACGGAGGTATCGCGCTTCGTGACAAAGATAGTTAAATTCTTAAAACCGTATATGGGAGCTACCGTGGCGGCGCTGTTTTTCTCGCTGTTCAACAATCTTATGCAGCTGATCCTGCCCGCGATGATGGCTCTGATGATAAACACCGGCATCGGCGACGGGCGCATGGGCACTGTTCAGCTCATCGGCGGCGTTATGGCGGTGCTCTCCGCCATTGCGATAGGCGCGGCTGTTGCGGGCAGCTACTATTCTTCAAAGGTCTCCGCCTGCTTCGGTCTGTCGCTTCGCCGTGCGCTGTTCGTCAAGGTCGAGTCGCTGAGCCAGTGCGATATAGATAAGATAGGCACGCCCTCGCTGATAACGAGAACGACAAACGACATCCGCCAGATCCAGGACATGATCCTGATGATGATCCGCATTATTATCAGTGCGCCGATAGTCATGGTCGGCGGCGCGTTCATGGCGTTCACGCTGAACAAAAGGCTCTCGACCGTCATGTTTATCGCTATCCCGATAATTTTAGTCATCGCCCTCGTCGTCGCAAAGCAGGTTCTGCCGATGTTCGACAAGGCGCAGAAAAAGACCGACAGACTCAATCTTATCCTGCGCGAAAAGCTCAGCGGAATCAGGGTTATCCGCGCGTTCAACCGCTCGGAATATGAGGACGAAAAGTTCAGAAAGGCAAACTACGACCTGACCGGACTCATGCTCAAGATAAACCGAATTTTCGCGTTCCTTATTCCGCTCGCAACGCTTCTTTGCTATGTCATAGTCGCCATTCTCCTCAAGATGGCGGCGGATCAGATAGACGCGCTCGACGCCGTCGCGGACAGCGTGCAGATAGCGAACACCGTCGGCGATCTGCAGGCGTTCATGGTCTATATGATAATGATAATCTACGCGGTCTCCATGGCGGCGTCGCTGTTCGTTATGCTCCCGAAGGCGGAGATATCCGCGAAGAGAATCAACGAGGTGCTCGACCTCGTCCCGATGATAAAAGAGACCGAGCATCCGATAACCCCCGACGCAGACCGCCGCAGCGAGCTTGAGTTCGACTGCGTGAGCTTCAGCTATCCGGGCGCCGATTCGCCGATACTTTCGCGCATATCCTTCAAGACCATGCCCGGCGAGACTACCGCCGTTATCGGCTCT
>DKDF01000097.1:7620-15265 GCA_002451755.1 Ruminococcaceae bacterium UBA6855 | reverse complement strand
TCGCAGGGCGGCATCGGCGACCTGTACAACTTCAAGCTCGCGCCGTCGCTGACGCTCGGCTGCGGCTCCTGGGGCGGCAACAGCGTTTCCGAAAATGTCGGTGTCAAGCACCTGATCAACATCAAGACCGTTGCCGAGAGGAGAGAGAATATGCTTTGGTTCAGAGCGCCTGAGAAGGTTTATCTTAAGAAGGGCTGCCTGCCCGTTGCACTTAACGAGCTGAAGACCGTTATGGGCAAGAAGAAGGCGTTCATCGTCACCGACAGCTTCCTGTATCACAACGGCTACACCAAGCCGATCACCGATAAGCTCGACGAGATGGGCATTGTCCACGCGACATTCGGCGACGTTGCTCCCGACCCGACTCTCCAGTGCGCCGAAAAGGGCGTTGAGCAGATGAGAGCTTTTGAGCCCGACACGATAATCGCCCTCGGCGGCGGCTCCGCGATGGACGCAGCAAAAATCATGTGGGTTCTCTATGAGCACCCCGAAGCGGACTTCATGGACATGGCTATGCGCTTTATTGATATCCGCAAGCGTGTCTACACCTTCCCGAAGATGGGTGAAAAGGCATATTTCATCGCCATCCCGACCTCGGCAGGTACCGGCAGTGAGGTAACTCCGTTCGGCGTTATCACCGACGAGACCACCGGCATCAAGTATCCCCTTGCCGACTATCAGCTCATGCCCAACATGGCAATAGTTGACACGGATTTCCATATGAGCGCACCCAGAGGACTGACCGCCGCTTCCGGTATAGACGCCGTCACCCACGCGCTCGAAGCTTACGCTTCCGTTATGGCTACCGACTACACCGACGGACTCGCAAAGCAGGCGCTCAAGGTCATATTCGACTATCTGCCCCGCGCATACGAGAACGGCCAGACCGATGTCGAAGCCCGCGAGAAGATGGCGAACGCCGCAACAATGGCAGGTATGGCCTTTGCGAACGCTTTCCTCGGCGTCTGCCACTCCATGGCGCATAAGCTCGGCGCTTATCACCACCTCCCCCACGGCGTTGCAAACGCGCTGATGATTGAAGAGGTTCTCCGCTTCAATGCTGCCGAAGCTCCCGCAAAGATGGGCACTTTCCCGCAGTACGACCATCCGCATACCCTTGCCCGCTATGCAGAGGTTGCCGACAGCCTCGGGCTCGGCGGCAAGAACGACAAGGAGAAGCTTGAGAATCTTATAAAAGCTATCAACGAGCTCAAGGAGCGCGTCGGAATAAAGAAGACAATCAAAGACTACGGCGTTGACGAGAAATACTTCCTCGACACTCTTGACGAGATGACCGAGAACGCATTCGACGATCAGTGCACCGGCGCAAACCCGAGATACCCGCTCATGAGCGAGATAAAGCAGATGTATCTCAACGCATACTACGGCAAGAAGCACTTTGAAGAGAAGCCCATGCCGACCGAGGCAGACATCGCCGAGGACGACAGCGCCCACAACTTCAAGCAGGCTTACCGCAGAGCGGAGAACGGCAAGAACAAGGCATAAGGAGGGTTCACAATGAATCTTGACAGAATCATAGCAGTAAGGAACAACAAGACAGTCTACCGCGACGGCGACCGCTGCCTCAAGGTTTTCAACGAAGGCTATTCAAAAGCCGACGTGCTCAACGAGGCGCTCAACCAGGCGCGTATCGAGGAGACCGGGCTCAACATTCCGAGAGTTCTCGAGGTTACGGTCATCGACGGCAAATGGACAATAGTGTCCGATTATATCAAGGGCAAGACGCTCGCGCAGCTGATGCAGGAGAATCCCGAGAAGAAGGACGAATATCTCAATCTTTTCGTCGACCTCCAGCTCGAGATGCACTCAAAGACCTGCCCCCTGCTCAACAAGCTCAAGGACAAGATGAACAGAAAGATCTGCCAGACCGACCTTTCCGCAACGGTCAGATATGACCTGCACACCCGCCTTGAGTCGATGCCCAAGCACAACAAGGTCTGCCACGGCGATTTCAACCCCTCGAATATTATAATCACCGACGACGGCACACCTTATATCATCGACTGGTCGCACGCCACCCAGGGCAACGCCTCAGCCGACGCAGCGCGCACCTATCTCCTCTTCTGGCTCAACGGAGATATCGACGCCGCGAAGAAGTATCTGAATCTTTTCTGCGAGAAGAGCGACACCGCGATACAGTATGTCCAGAAATGGATGCCTATTGTTGCCGCATCACAGACGGTCAAGGGCAACGCTGCAGAGCGCGAATTCCTCCACTCGTGGATCGATGTTGTTGATTACTCGTGAAAGAGGTGAAATGAATGAAAATAACCGTTTGCATCGGTTCCTCCTGCCACATCAAAGGTTCGCGCCAAGTAGTTGAGCAGCTCCAGTACCTTATAAGAGAAAACAATCTTGACGACAAGGTTGAGCTCTCCGGAACCTTCTGCATGGGCAAATGCCAGCAGGGCGTGTGCGTCACGGTGGACGACAAGTTCTTCTCCGTGAAGCCCGATACAGTCAAAGACTTCTTCAGCGAAAACGTTCTTGCAAAGGTCTGAAACATATGATAATCCAGATTTGCGTAGGCTCTGCCTGCCACCTCAAGGGTTCGGAAAAAATTGTCGGGCTGTTTGAGGACGCTCTGAAAAAATATGACCTCGAAAACGATGTTACACTTGCCGGCAGCTTCTGCACCGGCAGGTGCAACCGCGAGGGCGTGACTATATCGGTCGACGACGATGTCTACACCGGAATAACGCCGGAGGGGTTCAACTACTTCTTTGAGGAGAAGGTACTAAAACGGATAAGGGAAGAGAGGGTGTAACGGCATGGATTGCCTGACTCTTAAAAAATCCAACTGTAAAAACTGCTATAAATGTATCCGCCATTGCCCGGTGAAGTCTATACGCTTCTCGGGCAATCAGGCATATATTATCGGCAACGAATGTATACTCTGCGGCCAGTGTTTTGTCGTATGTCCGCAGGATGCAAAGCAGATAGTCGACGAGACCGAAAAAGTAAAAGTCCTGCTCCAGAGCAGCGACCCGGTCATCGTCAGCCTCGCTCCGTCTTTCATAGCAAACTATGAAGGCGTGGGCATAAACGCAATGCGCGAAGCACTCAAGAAGCTCGGCTTTTTCGACGCCGAGGAGACCGCTGTCGGCGCAACAATAGTCAAGACAGAATATGAGCATATGATCGACAGCAACACGAGAGATATCATCATCTCCTCCTGCTGCCACTCTATTAACCTGCTCATTCAAAAATATTTTCCTGCGGAGTTGCCGTTTCTTGCAAACGTGCTCTCCCCCATGCAGGCTCACTGCAAGGATATAAAGCGCAGATATCCGAACGCAAAGACTGTTTTCATCGGTCCCTGCGTTGCGAAGAAAGACGAGGCGCAGTACTACGAAGGTATAGTTGACGCCGTTTTGACATTTGACGAGCTGACAAGCTGGTTCAAGTCGGCGGGCGTTGAGCTTGCGCGCGAGACGGACTCGGATGAACACAGCCGCGCGCGCTTCTTCCCTACGACCGGCGGCATACTCAAGACCATGGCACAGGACAACCAGAAATACACCTATATGGCGATCGACGGCGTTGAAAACTGCATGGCGGCGCTCAGGGACATTGAAAACGGCAAGATACATAACTGCTTCATCGAGATGTCCGCCTGCTCCGGCAGCTGCATCGGCGGTCCGGTAATGGAAAAATTCCACCGCGCACCGGTCAAAGATTACATGGCTGTGGCACAGTTCGCCGGCGACAAGGATTTTGAAGTTGAACAGCCGGACAGCTACGAGCTTCAGAAGAACTTCACCGTCATCGAGCGCAGACTTCAGCCCCCGTCGGAGGCAGAGATAACCGAGATTCTTCACCGCATGGGCAAGACCAAGCCCTCGGATGAGCTCAACTGCGGCTCCTGCGGATACAATACCTGCCGCGAAAAGGCTATCGCCATATATCACGGCAAGGCAGAGATATCAATGTGCCTGCCCTATCTTAAGGACAAGGCGGAGAGCTTCTCGGACAACATCGTCCGCAATACGCCCAACGGACTTATCCTGCTCAACGAAAAGCTCGAGGTTCAGCAGATAAACAAAGCCGCGCTCAAGATAATGAATCTTCGCTCCCCCTCCGACATTCTCGGAGACGGCGTTGTGCGCGTGCTCGACCCCAAAGATTTTCTTAACGTTCTCCAGACAGGCAGAAATATGCACGACAAGCGCATGTATCTCGCCGAATACGACAAGTATGTTGAGGAGACTATAATATACGATAAGGAATACCGCCTGCTCATCTGCATAATGCGCGATGTTACGCAGGAGGAAACTGTGCGCGAACAGAAAGAAAACATCAGCCGCCAGACGGTTGAGATAGCCGACAAGGTCGTTGACAAGCAGATGCGCATCGTTCAGGAGATCGCATCACTGCTCGGCGAGACGGCGGCAGAAACAAAGATAGCGCTATCCAAGCTCAAGGAGTCGATCAGCAATGAATAACCTCTGCGCCGAGATAGGCTGGAAGAGTATAAACCACGAGGGCGAACAGCTCTGCGGCGATCACGTTGACATAATTGAACAGGACGAAAATTCAACTGTCATCGTGCTCGCGGACGGGCTCGGGAGCGGCGTCAAGGCCAGCATTCTCTCCACCCTCACCTCAAAAATAATATCAACGATGATGGCTGAAGGTCTGCCGCTCGAAGAATGCGTGGCGACCATAGCCGCCACCCTGCCGATATGCTCGGTGCGCGGAGTCGCATATTCGACCTTCACCATCATACATCTTATAAACAACGAGACCGCCGAGATAATTCAATACGACAACCCGCATGTTATAATGATTCGCGACTGCGAGCCGTTCAAATATACGGAGACGGAGCTGAACATCGGCGGAAAGAACATTTTCAAGTCGCAGATAAAGCTTCAGGAGGGCGATGTTTTCGTCGCGATGAGCGACGGATGCCCGCACGCGGGAATCGGAACGGCTTTCAACTTCGGCTGGAAGCGCGACGATATCGCGGATTTTATGTCCGGACTTGTGCCTGTCGGATACACGGCAAAAACGCTTTCGACGATGCTCGTTGACGAGTGCGACAAGCTCTACGGCGGTCATCCCGGAGACGATGCGACTGCGTGCGTTGTCAAGATACGCAAGCGCGAACCGATGAATCTTCTCTTCGGTCCGCCGCGCAATCCCGACGACTGCGACCGAATGATGTCGCTCTTCTTCTCGAAAGAGGGCAAGCACATCATCTGCGGCGGCACTACTTCGTCCATCGCCGCCAAATATCTGGGCAAGCCGCTCAAGGCGAGCCTCAATTTTGAACAGAGCGACGTTCCGCCGATCGCGGAGATCGAGGGCGTTGATCTGGTGACCGAGGGAGTCATAACGATAAACAAGGTCATTGAGTATGCCAAAGATGCGTTAGGCAAGAATGAGCTGTATGAGGAATGGGGCTTCAAGCGCGACGGCGCTTCGCTCATATGCCGCATGCTGTTCGAGGAGGCTACCGACATCAACTTCTATGTCGGCAGAGCCGTTAACCCGGCCCATCAGAATCCCGATCTGCCTATCAATTTCAATATAAAAATGAACCTTGTCAAGGATCTCTGCGCCTGCCTCAAAGAGATGGGCAAGAGAGTCAAGGTCAGCTATTTCTAAGGGGGATATCAATGAGAAAATTCGACACTAAGGTACAGTATCTTAAATATAAAGTTCTGCGCGAGGTTGCGCGGCTTGCATGGAACGACACGCTGCTTGAAAATCTTTTCGAGATACCGAAAACCATCGTTCCCGGCAACACGCCGACCATGCGCTGCTGTGTCTACAAAGAAAGAGCAATACTCAGCGAGCGAGTCAAGATAGCTATCGGCAGCAACCCGAACATTATAGAGGTTATCGACATCGCCTGCGACGAGTGTCCCATGGGCGGATACGAGGTCACCAACGCCTGCCGCGGATGCCTCGCCCACCGCTGTGAAGATGTCTGCCGCTTCGGCGCTCTCTCCTTTGACCGCGAGCATGTTGCACATATCGACAAAACGAAGTGCAAGGAGTGCGGCGCGTGCTCCAGAGTCTGCCCCTACACCGCGATTATAAACCGCAAGCGTCCCTGCGAGATGGCGTGCAAGATAAAGGCTATCAGCATGAACGAGAACAAGGCGGCGGCAATAAACTACGACAAGTGCATATCCTGCGGCGCGTGCGTCTATCAGTGCCCGTTCGGCGCGATAACGGACAAATCATATATGCTCGATGTTATTGATATCATCAAAAAGAGCGAGAACAACACAAAATACAAAGTATTCGCGGTTGTTGCTCCTTCTATTTCGAGTCAGTTTACATATGCGAAGCTCGGTCAGGTAATAAAGGGACTCAAGGAGCTCGGCTTCCATACGGTTATCGAAGCCGCTCTCGGTGCAGACATGGTCGCATATGCAGAGTCCGAGGAGCTGGCGGAGAAAGGCTTCCTGACAAGCTCATGCTGCCCAGCATTCGTCAACTACATCGAAAAATCCTTCCCGGATCTCAAGCCGTTTATCTCTCATAACCTCTCCCCCATGGCGACTATCTCCAAATATATCAAGGAGCATGAGGCGCCCTGCAAGGTCGTATTTATCGGTCCCTGCACAGCAAAGAAAGCGGAGGTTCAGAAGGACGAGGTCAAGCCCTATGTTGACGCGGCGATGACTTTTGAAGAGCTTCAGGCTCTGTTCGACAGCAGAGATATTGATATAATGACCCTCTCCGAAGATGTTCTCGACAACGCATCGTATTTCGGCAGAATATTCGCCCGCTGCGGCGGTCTTGCCGATGCGGTGGCTCAGGGACTCAAGGAACACGGCATTGAGGACTTCGACCTCAATGCCTGCTCCTGCGACGGAATCGAAGCCTGCCGCGCGGCTCTGCTCAGGAAGAGCAAGGGTATGCTCGACGCGAACTTCATCGAGGGTATGGCGTGCATCGGTGGATGCATCGGCGGCGCAGGCTGCCTGACCCACGGCGAGAAGAACAAGAAAGAGGTCGACAAGTACGGTATGCAGGCTCACGAAAAGACCATAACCGACGCCATATCGATACTCAACAAATAACAACACCGCCCCGTTCGTCAGAGCGGGGCGTCTTATATGAATGAGATGTAAAATACGGCGCGGATTTGTTGACACCGCCGCCGTAACGGGATAAAATATAATAAAACAATCTGAAAACAGGTGAAAAAACATGGACGAAGTAAGAATTCTCGAAATCAAACAGAGCGTGTTTAAAAATAACGACGAGCAGGCAGACAAGCTGCGCCGTGAGCTCAAAGAGAAGGGCGTATTTCTGCTCAACCTCATGTCCTCGCCCGGAGCCGGCAAGACAACTACCCTCAAGGCAACTATCGCCGCGCTGAAAGACAAGGTCAAGATAGGCGTTATGGAAGCGGATATCGACAGCGATGTTGACGCGAAGAAAATCGCCGAGACGGGAGTCAAGGCAATTCAGCTGCACACCGGCGGAATGTGTCACCTCGACGCCGAGATGACAAGACAGGGTCTTGACGGACTCGAGACCGGCGATGTTGAACTCGCAATACTCGAAAATGTCGGCAACCTCGTCTGCCCCGCAGAATTCGACACGGGAGCCGTTAAAAATGCGATGATTCTCTCCGTGCCCGAGGGCGACGACAAGCCGC
>DKDF01000097.1:0-7561 GCA_002451755.1 Ruminococcaceae bacterium UBA6855 | reverse complement strand
TGATGTTCTCCATCTGCGATGTTGTTATCATCAACAAGATCGACGTTCTCCCCTATTTCGACTTTGATGTCGAGAAGTGTAAGGAATATATAAAGCGCCGCAACCCGAACGCCAAGGTATTCATGATCTGCGCCAAGACCGGCGAAGGCGTTGACGAATGGGCGAACTGGCTTCTCGGCGAAGTCAAGAGCTGGAGAGACGAGAAGTAAAAGCTATAAAAATAAAGACAACCGAGCAGTAAGAAATAAATCTTACTGCTCGGTTTATTAATTGCTGAAATGTCTTGTCAGGAGAGTTTATCAATGACTTTTCTTCGCTTTTATCACGCCTTTGACGGTCTCAAATGCATGAATCGAGCCGACGAGCGGATGATATAGCATGATGCGCGGACCGGAGTAGCGCATGACGGCTCTTATCTTCTCGCGCATGGCGGGCTTATAGCAATGGCACGGGCACTGGGAGCAAAAATTCTTTTCATTGCCCCAGCGGCAGTGGTCGAGCCTGTAGAGCGCATAGTCGCACAGCTCCCGGCACTCGGGGCAAAGCTCTCCCCTTTTTGTCTTGTGCACGCCGTGGCAATAGATTTTCACCATCTCCGGCAGCATCTCTTTTTCGCGGGTTATTCTGTCTTTTGTCTCTTTCTTGCTCATGACAACCTGCCTCTGTAAACCGTATAAGCCTTGTCGGCTATTCTCGAAGTTGATTTCCTGTGGGAGACGAGCACGATGCTCTTGCCCTTCTTTGCCTCGTTTATCGAGCGCAGGATATGACCCTCGTTGAGACTGTCAAGGTTGCTCGTAGGCTCGTCGAGCATGATCATCGGCGCGTCGCTGAGGAACGCCCTGGCGAGACCTATTCTCTGCTTCTCGCCGTCCGAAAGCAGATCGCCGAGCTCGCCGACATTTGTGTCATAACCCTTGGGCAGAGTCATGATAAAATCGTGGATAGAAGCCTTCTTCGCCGCTTCAACGACCTGCTCATGCGTGGCGTTGTAATCGGCTATTTTTATATTGGACTCTATCGAATCATTGAAAAGCTGCGTCTCCTGGCTGACAAGACTCTGGTTGCTTCTGAGGCACGAGGTCTTTATATCTCTGATATCCTCGCCGCTCATCTTTATGCTGCCCTGCTGAACATCCCAGAAGCGCATCATGAGCTTGAGCGCAGTGGACTTGCCCGAGCCGCTCGGACCCGTGATACTGATTATTTTATCGGGCTCGACGGTCATATTGAATCCGTCAAGAATTTTTTCATCGCCGTAAGCAAACCCGACATTCTCATTTTCCATGCCGTCGAAAGCAACGGTCTTTCCGTCTGTATTTTCTTCAACCACCGGGGTCTCATCGAGTATGCCGAGAACTCTTTCGCCTGCCGCGAGAGTGTGGGTAAGATTGCCGGCAAGTCCCGAGAGCGCGGCGACGGGGCCGAACGAGCTCATCATTGAAACGGTAGAAACTATCATTCCGTCGAAGCCGATAACGCCTTTTTGATAGAGGGCGATACCCGTGAGCAGCATTGCAACGGAGAAGAATATTATCGCAATATCCGTAACGGCGCCCGTATGACCCTCTATTTTCTTGAGTCTGTCCTGAAGCGAGTTAAGCTCGTCGGTCTTTTTGTCCATATCTTCGAGACGCTTATCGGTGCTGTTATATCTTATCGATTCAAGCAGTCCGCGCATACTGTCGAGCACGAAGCCGGAGAGCGCGCCGGAGCTGTCCCTGTATGTCATGCCGACATTCTTGTTGACCTTTGATGACACCAGCGGAATCACCGCGCCGACCGTTATATAAGCGGCAAGCGCAACGAGCGAGAGCCAGATGCTGTAGCGTCCGATGAAAATAAGCATGATAATACAGGTCAATATCGCGATACAGGTCGGCGATATCGTATGCGCATAGAAGACTTCAAGTAATTCGATATCGCTCGTTATAACCGAGACAAGGTTGCCTTTGTCTTTGCCCTCAAGCTTCGCGGGAGAGAGCCGGCGCATGGCTTTGAATACCTTGTCGCGGATAAGAGCCAGAAGTTTGAACGCTATATAATGGTTGCACGCCTGCTCGCCGTAGTGTAGGAAACCCCTAAGAACGGCAAAAATTATAATGCAGATGCAACCGGTCTTTATTGCTATTCCACCGCTTATCTTTGCGGCGGTAAGCAGGGTCAGCGAACCCGCAACGGTTATCTGAATGGCGCACAGGAATCCGAGCACGCCGAGCAGAACCGCAAGGCACATAAAGCCGGAAAGCGGCTTGACGAGGACTATGAGTCTGCTCATTATACGCAGGCCGCTCTGTTTTCTTTTCATACCGCTGCCGCCTCCTTTGAATATTTTTCAAGCTGAGCCTGAGTCGAATACATTGTATAATACTTGCCCTTTTCTTCCATGAGGCGCGAATGCGTGCCGCTCTCCGCGAGGCATCCGCCGTCGAGCAGAAGGATCATATCGGAGGTGACAACATTTTCGAGCCTGTGTGATATGAGCAGAACCGTCTTTATCTTTGCCATCTCGCGGATAACTTCCATGATATCATTTTCGCTCTCAACATCGATGTTCGAAGTGACCTCATCGAAGATATACACAGGTGTGTCATGCAAAAGCGCGCGGGCTATCGCGAGGCGCTGACGCTGACCGCCGGAGAAGTTGCTGCCCTGATGAGAGAGCGCCGTATCAAGCCCATCCTGCGAGGAGAGGAACTCCCAAAGATTAACTTTTTCGAGCGCATCTATGAGTTCGTCGTCAGAAGCATTCGGACGAGCCATGAGCAGATTGTCCCTGACCGTTCCGGCGAAGATATAGCTGTTGAAATTGACGGCGGTTATGTTATCCATGAGCGCTTTTTCATCGTTGTCTCTTATCTCAACGCCGTCTATTTTTATGCTTCCTTTGTAGCCTTTTGTTGTGCCGCAGATAAGAGAAGCTATTGTGCTCTTTCCGCAGCCGGACTCGCCGACGACGGACACAAGACTGTTCTTCGGGATATCTGCCGAGATGCCGTTGAGCACGGTCTTTTCTCCGTCATAAGAGAAGGTCACATTTTCGAGTTTTATATCGCTGTCGAAGTTCGCGGGGATCTGCGTTCCCTGATCGTCCTCGGGAGTATCAAGGAGCTTAAATAGCTTGTCGCTCGCCGCCATACCGTTCATCGCAACATGGAAGAACGAGCCGAGCAGGCGCAGGGGCAGGAAGAAATCTGCGGCGAGCATAATAATAAGAAACGCCTGCGGAAGCGTTATCGTGCCGTTTGCCACCTGACATACCGCGATAACAACGCCGACCGCACTGCCCGCATATGCGACGATATCCATGACGCTGACGGAGTTCAGCTGCATGGTGAGCACCTTCATTGTGATGCGTCTGAACTCTTCCGCCTTTTCATTCATCTCGACATTTTTTCTCTCGTCCGCCTGATAGACTTTGAGAGTTGTAAGTCCCTGAATATTTTCGAGGAACGTGTCGCCGAGATTAACATACACTCCCCAGTATTTGCTGAGCAGGCGTTTTGCTATCTTCTGCACCGCGACTATCGAAAGCGGAATCAGCGGCACGCAGATAAGAAGCACGAGCGAGGCTTTCCAGCTGACAAAAGAGAGCACGGCAAAGAGCGTAATCGGCGCGAGCATCGCAAAGAAGAACTGCGGCAGATACTTGCCGAAATAAAGCTCGAGCTGATCGACGCCCTCGACAAAGACCTGGAGCACCTCGGAGGTCGAAACTTTTTCATGATACGACGCGCCCATGCGGGTAAGCTTTTTGTACATCTTTTCGCGCAGGACTTTTTTAACCTGAGCCGACGCCAGAAAAGATGTCTTTGAGCTGCACACCCCGCAGACATAGCGCACCGCCATAACTGCGGCGATGCCTATGATATAAGGCAGAAGCACGCTAACCGTCATAGCTGCGCCGCCCAGAATAAGCTCAAGAATATGTGCGAAAATAAACATCATCACGATGTTCGCGCAAAGCCTTATCCACTGCGCGAGCACCGTAAGGGCAATGTACTTTTTTGAGGAAGGCACCTGCCCTATGAGTCTTGTTTTTATCATTTAATCACTCCCCAATGATTTTGAACTGTTTATTGAGATAGCTGTCAGCGAGACTTCCGTCTCCCTGTTCGGCTATTTTTCCGTTGTCCATTATGAGCGCCCTGTCTGCCATAGCGGCGGCGCACCTGCGGTCGTGAGTAACGGTGACGACCGTGCAGCCGTTTTCGCGATTCAACTTATTGACAGCCGAGACTATGTGCTCAAGATTATTGTAATCCTGCCCGACAGTAGGCTCGTCGAGGAACAGCACTTCCGGCTCGCCCGCGCATATCGCTGCGAGACCCGCGCGGCGTTTCTGACCCTCCGAAAGGGACTGCGGATGCCTGCTTTCAAGTCCCGAGAGGCCGAACGCCTCGATCATCTCCCTTGCTTTCTGCTCCGATGATGCTCTGAAAGAGACCTCGGCGAGCAGTGTCGGCATGAAGAGCTGATATGTCGGATTCTGATAGACAAAGCCGACCTTTTTGAACCACGCGGCGTTTGGCTTTCTTCGTCCCGGCTTTTGAACTATATTTTGTTTGAGCGTGCCCGAGGTGAGCTTGTTGAGCCTTGCAAGAGTCCGCATGAGCGTAGTCTTGCCGCAGCCGTTCGCACCGAGCAGAACAAGGCGTTCGCCTTTATATACATCGATATCGAGCGAATCAAGGATATTTCTGCCGCCTGCACTGAACACCAAGCCGCGACCGCTTATAACCGGTGAGCCGACGGGGTGCATATTATTTTTCTCCGGCTCTATGACTCTTTCTGAACGGGTAACGGCATCTTTATCGGTGTTCACTATGACATTTTTATCTTTTATCCACATGATCTTGTTGACATACGGTCTGACAACATCGAGCCTGTGTTCAACGAGCAGCACGGCATATCCGCTATTGGCAAGTGAGCGAAGTGCACCGAGCAGGACATGCGCGCCCTCAACATCGAGGTTCGCGAGCGGCTCATCAAGAATTATGATTTTCTGCTTCATCGCGAGCGTTGAAGCTGTAATCAGTCTCTGCTTCTGCCCGCCGGACATAGTCCGCGTCTTTGCATCGGGCGATATCTTCATCATATTTGTGCTCGCCTCTATCCGCCGATCTATTGTCTCGACCGGGATATCTAAGTTTTCGCACCCGAAAGCTATTTCGTCGCGGACGATATCATAGACTATCTGCTCATCGGCATTCTGAAGCACCGTGCCTATGAGCTTCGCACGCTCGCTGACTCTGACGGCGGTAACATCCTCGGAATTTACATAAATCTTCCCCTCAAGCTTTCCCGGCGTTATAAACGGAATCATACCGTTGATTATCGAGAGCAGAGTGCTCTTGCCCTCGCCCGACACGCCGGAGAGAAGCACGAAGTCTCCGTATTCGAGAGTAAAATTGACATTGTCAAATATTTTCTCCGAGCCGTTATATGAAAAGCTGATATTTTCAAGCCTCAGCGCAGCCATGCCGCCACCCCCAGACCCGCGCAGGAGAGAATCACTGCGATGAGAAATATTATGTCGCGCGCACGGAGCTCGACCCTGCCGTAGACTGTCGCAGGCGAATTATCGAGCGTGAACGCCCTCGTTTCGAGCGAAAGTGAAAGCGTATCCGAGATGCCGATAATGCGCATGACAAGCGGAATGAAAAAAGCTCTGTAGAGGCAGTCAGGGCGATACCATTTGACATTCGCGCCGCGTACCCTCATTGCCTCCCATATGCGCCTTATCTCGGTGACAAGTATCGGGATGAAGCGAAGAGTGACAAGCATTCCGAGCGTTATCATTCGCGGGCAGTGCAGCTGATTCATACAGCGCGTGAGATCCGCGGGCGGTATTGTTATCATCGGCACGGCGCATATCCCGAGCAGGAGCGCACGCACGACGGTCTGCCAGAAGGCATTGAAATTGCGGTTCGTCAGAAATGCCAGCCCGCCTATCACGAGCCCGAATTCGAGCATTGCGGCGCTCATTTTCCATGCGCCGCGAAACAGCCCGAAGCAACAGTAGAGCACGAACAGCACGCCGGCAAAAGCGAACGCCCAAAGGCTCTTTGAAAATAACATTCCGCATACGAGCATGCACAGCGACGAGACGAAAGCTATGAGCGGATAGAGCGGTTTTCTTACATTGAACGCGTCAAGCATTTTCGTCTTCTCCGTTGGGCTTGAGCTTACCCGCCTTTTGCAGCTCGGCGGCTATTTTCATGCCGATCGCCGCGCCTATGAAGCCGAGCGCAACAGTGCCGAGCGAAGTAAATATCGAGGCTATCGGGCGCGCAAGCAGCTGCTCATAGCTCTGTCCGTTGAGCCAGATGCTGAAAAGCACTGAAATCGGCAGAGAGAGCGGCATATATATTCCCGCCGTGAAAAGCACGGAGCCTTTCTTTTTATAGCCTCTGAAGAACAGGAGCATCAGCAGTTCCGCGATGATAGCCGCCACAAAATTATTGAAGAACATGACGGGCGAAAAGAACACGAGCGGAGCGCCGGAAAACAGACCGATTATGGTCAGCGCGCCGGGCTTTCTGACTTTCATCAGACCTATCGCGCAGAAGAGCGCATATATCGGAGCCGCCGCCATGTTGCGGAGCCCAAACAGAGTCGTGTGCATAACGAGCGGCATGGTTATTCCGCCGCAAAGCGTCATCGCCGCCGAAAGAATTGCAAGGAAAACGAAATCCTTGACCTGAAATTTTTTGAAGCATTTGTTCATTCCGGTTACTCCTTTATTGCTTTTCTCTTTATCACCGTTGCAACTATGAGCGCAACTATAACGACCGCCGCAAAGACAGATCCGATTATCGCCGCAGTCTTTTTGCTTCCGCCGTTATTTGAAGTCGTCTCAGAAACAGATTCGGCAACGGATTCAGAGACAGTTGAAGCCTCATTTTCCGCGACGCTCTCCCCTGTTACCGTCTCGCCGACAGAATCGGTTTCGGCAGGTGCAGAGGCCGTTATATCAACCGAAGCTTCGCCTTTTGCGCTTTCAGTCGGCTTCGCGGGAGTCACCGCATTCGGAGCAGTCACAGCAGCAGAGCCGATATCTGCAACTTTCTTGGCGCTCGCATAGTCGATATGTATTCTCGCGGAGGGCGACATCGGCATAACGGGTGCGGCGAACTTCACGCCGACGAACTCGCCGTTTCCGACTATCGGAAACTCAAATGCGGACTGATATGTCGTGCCGGCTATCTTAACGCTTCCCGCGGGCTTGACTTCGACGGTGTCACCCTCAACTTCGCCGTTTTTGTAGTACCAGAACTGCATTCCGGAGACGCTCTCGGGCGTTGCTATAGTCAAAGTTTTGCCGCCATTTTTCACGGTCAGCAGTGCAGTATGTACAAGATATTTGTCGCCCATAGAGGTCTTGTCCTTCTGAGCGTGGTACATCTTAACGCTGACTTCATACACGCCGTCCTGAGTCGGAGCCGAGGCAGCAAAGGCGGGCAGAGCCGCGCATATAATTACCGCAAGCATCAAAACGACTGCGGCAACCGCCGATATTTTTCTGTTCATGTTTCTCGTATAATAAAAATCATCCGAA
>DKDF01000075.1:11634-15144 GCA_002451755.1 Ruminococcaceae bacterium UBA6855 | reverse complement strand
GCTTCTCCGGCGGCGACGAGCCGGACGGCAGCGGAAAGTTCATCACGGCATTCTTCAGAAACGCCGCGATAAAAGAGGGAGTCACCGACCTGCTCGAAAACAGGGACGGACTCATGTGCGGAATCTGCAACGGCTTCCAGGCGCTGATAAAGCTCGGACTCGTCCCCTACGGCAAGATAATCGACACGGATGAAAATTGCCCGACGCTCACATTCAACACCATCGCGCGCCACCAGTCGCGAATAGTGCGCACCCGCATTTCCTCGAACAAATCGCCGTGGCTCGCGCTGACTCAGGTCGGCGACATATATTCCGTGCCGATATCGCACGGCGAGGGTCGCTTCCTCGCAAGCGACGAGCTCATAGCCAAACTCGCCGCGAACGGGCAGATAGCCACGCAGTATGTTGATCTTGACGGCAACGCTTCAAACGATATACACTTCAACCCCAACGACTCCGTCTGCGCTATCGAGGGCATCACCTCGCCCGACGGCAGAGTCTTCGGAAAAATGGGACACAGCGAAAGAATCGGAAAAGGTCTTTACAAAAATGTCCCGGGAGATTATAATATTCGTATGTTTGAAGCAGCTGTTAAATATTTTAAGTGATGATAAGGAGACTGGAACATGGCCTATTTATCCGACATTGAAATTGCGCAGCGCTGCAAACCCGAGCACATCGGCGTTATCGCAAAGCGCGCCCATGTTGACGAAAAGTACATCGAGCAATACGGAAACTACAAGGCGAAGATAGACCTGTCCCTGCTCTCGGAGACGAAGCGGGAAAACGGAAAGCTGATTCTCGTCACCGCCATAACCCCGACCCCCGCGGGCGAGGGCAAGACCACGACGACGATAGGTCTTGCGGACGGACTGCGCCGGATAGGCAAGGATGTCACGGTCGCCCTGCGCGAACCGAGCCTCGGTCCGGTTTTCGGAGTCAAGGGCGGAGCCGCCGGCGGCGGATATGCGCAGGTGGTTCCAATGGAGGACATTAACCTTCACTTCACCGGCGACTTCCACGCGATAGGCGCGGCGAACAACCTGCTTGCCGCAATGCTCGACAACCACATTCAGCAGGGCAACGCCCTGGGCATAGATGTCCGCAAGATAACATGGAAACGCTGCGTTGACATGAACGACCGCCAGCTTCGATTTATCGTCGACGGCATGGGCGGCAAGGCGAACGGTATGCCCCGCGAGGACGGATTTGATATAACCGTCGCGAGCGAGATAATGGCTGTGCTCTGCCTTTCAAGCTCGATAACCGACCTCAAAGCGAGGCTCTCGCGCATGATCGTCGGCTACACCTATGACGACAAGCCCGTGACCTGCGGCGAGCTCAAGGCGGCTGGCGCGATGACCGCGCTTTTGAAAGACGCCTTGAAGCCCAACCTTGTCCAGACTCTCGAGGGCACGCCCGCATTTGTCCACGGCGGACCGTTCGCGAACATAGCGCACGGATGTAACTCCGTCATGGCAACTAAGATGGCGCTCAAGATGGGCGATTATACCGTCACCGAAGCGGGATTCGGCGCGGATCTCGGCGCCGAGAAGTTCCTCGATATAAAGTGCCGCATGGCGGGGCTCTCGCCGGACGCGGTGGTCGTTGTTGCCACTGTCCGCGCGCTCAAAATGCACGGCGGGCTCGACAAAAAGGAGCTTGCGGTTGAAGATATCGGCGCGCTCGAAAGAGGTATACCGAATCTGCTGCGCCATGTTTCCAACATCAAAAATGTCTATAAACTCCCCTGCGTCGTCGCGGTCAACAGATTCCCGACCGACACCGACGCCGAGATAGATTTCATCATCGCAAAATGCCGCGAGCTCGGGGTCAACACCGTGCTCTCCACCGTGTGGGCTGAGGGCGGCAAGGGCGGCGAAGCGCTCGCGCGCGAAGTAGTCCGCCTGTGCGAAGAGGAAAAGGGCGATTTCACATTCGCCTATGAAGATGAGCTTTCGATTGAGGAGAAGATCGAAGCCGTTGTCAGAAAAGTTTACGGCGGCGACGGAATAACCGTCATGCCCAACGCCAAAAAGCAGATAGCGCAGCTTGAAGCTCTCGGCTTCGGCAAATGCCCCGTATGCATAGCAAAGACCCAGTACAGCTTTTCGGATGACCCGACAAAGCTCGGCGCACCCGAGCACTTCACCGTGACGGTGAAAAATGTCAAGATATCCGCGGGCGCGGGATTCGTCGTCGTTCTGACCGGCGACATTCTGACCATGCCCGGGCTGCCGAAAGTTCCCGCCGCAGAAAAAATCGACGTTGACGAAAGCGGCAGAATAACAGGTCTGTTCTGAGATAATAATTCCGCTCGGAGAATATTTCTTCTGCCGAGCGGAGTTTCTATAAATATCGGAGGTAACAAAATGGCTTATTATTTCAACGAAGTATCGCACACCTTTAACGAGTATCTTCTCGTCCCCGGCTATTCGTCGAGCGAGTGCATACCCGCGAACGTGTCGCTCAAGACGCCTCTTGTCAAGTACAAGAAGGGTGAAGAGCCCGCGATCTCGCTCAACATCCCGATGGTTTCCGCCATCATGCAGTCCGTCTCCGGCGAGAGACTCGCCGTTGCGCTCGCAAAAGAAGGCGGCGTATCGTTCATCTTCGGCTCCCAGAGCATCGAGGACGAGGCGGCAATGGTCGCAAGAGCAAAGAATTTCAAGGCGGGCTTCGTCATCAGCGACTCGAACATCACTCCCGACGCGACTCTCAACGACGTTATCGCGCTCAAGGAGAGAAACGGTCATTCCACTATCGCCGTGACCGAGGACGGCTCGGCTAACGGCAGACTTGTCGGCATAGTTACGAGCAGAGACTACCGCGTCAGCCGCATGACCGGCGACGAGAAGGTTTCTTCTTTCATGACCCCCCTCGAAAAGCTCGTCACCGCTCCGGACACCACAACGCTCAAAGAAGCAAATGATATAATCTGGGACAACAAGCTCAACTCCCTGCCTATAATTGACTCCGAGGGCAAGCTCAGATATTTTGTTTTCCGCAAGGACTATGACGCCCATAAGGACAACCCGAACGAGCTTCTCGACGCCGACAAGCGCTATGTCGTCGGCGCAGGTATCAATACAAGAGACTACGCCGAGCGTATTCCCGCTCTTGTCGAGGCGGGCGCAGATGTGCTCTGCATCGACTCCTCCGAGGGCTTCTCGGAGTGGCAGTCCCGCACCCTCGCATGGGTCAGAGAGCACTACGGCGACAGCGTCAAGGTCGGCGCGGGCAACGTAGTTGACAGAGAGGGCTTCCTCTTCCTCGCCGAGGCGGGTGCGGACTTCATAAAGGTCGGCATCGGCGGCGGCTCGATATGCATCACCCGCGAGACCAAGGGTATCGGCAGAGGTCAGGCATCGGCTCTTATCGATGTCTGCAAGGCGAGAGACGAATATTTCGAGAGAACGGGCGTATATATCCCCGTCTGCTCCGACGGCGGCATCGTCTACGACCATCATATGACCCTCGCGCTTGCAATGGGCGCGGACTTCCTGATGC
>DKDF01000075.1:0-11599 GCA_002451755.1 Ruminococcaceae bacterium UBA6855 | reverse complement strand
TGGGCCGCTACTTCGCCCGCTTTGACGAGAGCCCGACGAACAAGCTGCTCGTCAACGGCGTGTACGTCAAAGAATACTGGGGCGAGGGCTCCAACCGCGCAAGGAACTGGCAGCGCTACGACCTCGGCGGCGACAAGAAGCTGTCGTTCGAGGAGGGCGTTGACTCCTATGTTCCCTACGCCGGCAGCCTCAAGGACAATGTCACGCTCTCGCTGAGCAAGGTAAAGTCCACCATGTGCAACTGTGGCGCACTCACAATCCCCGAGCTGCAGCAGAAAGCAAAGCTGACCCTTGTCTCCGCAACGAGCATTGTTGAGGGCGGCGCGCACGACGTCGTGCAAAAAGAGACCTACTCCGATCTGAAAAAATAAGCCGAAAAATTTACGGCAGGGAGCGGCAAAAACCGTTCCCTGCCTTTGCATTCTGCCAAAACAGCTTGCAGAATCACCAATAAATGAAATCTTTGCGGGCAAAAGGCTGTTGAATCCGCCGTTTTTGCCAAAATAACTTGCAAACTGTTGACACGCCGAAAATGCAATGCTATAATACAGACAATTTAAGACAGCACTTGATAGAGGATGCGAACAAGAAGAGTATCCAGCAGCAACGCCGGCAAGCGGCAGCTGGGGAAAGGCAAGTTCGCCGAAGTGCTATCGCGGTTGCCGCCGCGATAATGCTGGGCCCTCGCCGAACAGGCGACGGACTGTCACATGACTTATGTGGAGCGCTATCATTGGTTTTTCTGCACATATAGCAGCATATACAAAGCCTGTGATACCTCTTCGGGTCGCAGGCTTAATTAATTTTTTCCAGGAGATGGTACTAATGAACAGAACGAAGAGAATTGTGGCCGCCATTCTGGCTATCGCCATGTGCGCAGTATTATTTGCAGGCTGCGGCACGAAAACCGAGAGTGCCAAGACCGGCGTTGAAGACGGCGTTCTGACCGTTGCCATGGAGTGCGCATACGCTCCCTACAACTGGACTCAGAGCGATGATTCCAACGGCGCTGTCCCGATAAAGGATTCCAGCGACTACGCCAACGGATACGATATCATGATGGCTAAGAAGATATGCGAAGCAAACGGCTGGAAGCTTGAAGTTGTCCGCCTTGACTGGGATTCACTTGTTCCCGCAGTCCAGACCGGCAAGGTTGACGCCGTTATCGCAGGTCAGTCGATGACCGAAGAGCGTATGCAGCAGGTCGATTTCGCAGGTCCCTACCTCTATGCGAGCATCGTCTGCATGACAAAGCAGAACAGCAAGTATGCAAACGCTACCTCCCTTGCAGACCTCGCGGGTGCAAAGTGCACCTCCCAGCTCGGAACCATTTGGTATACCACCTGCCTTCCGCAGATAAACGGTGCTCTTATCCAGACCGCACAGGAGACCGCTCCCTCGATGCTCATGGCTCTTGAGACCGGCGCTGTCGACTTCATCTGCACCGATATGCCCACCGCTCAGGGCGCACTCATCGCTTACAGCGATCTGAAGATTCTCGACCTCCCCGAGGACGCTTTCAAGGTTGACGAGGGCGACATCAACATCGGCATCTCTGTCAAGAAGGGCAACACCGAGCTCAAGGACAAGATCAACTCCGCCCTTGCAGGCATGACCGCAGACGACTTCAACAAGATCATGAACGAGGCTACCAAAATTCAGCCCCTTTCAAAGTAATCAACAATAATCAGAACGGAGATAACAAGATATGAACAAGCTTGCCGAGCTGTGGAGCGACATAGTCCAGTGCTGGAGCGATAGCTCAATGCAGTATCTGACCGGTGCGCTCAAGACAATAGAGCTCGCTGTTATAGCGACAATCATAGGCTGCCTCATCGGCCTTGTCTGCGGAATAATCCAGACTATTCCGTGCGGCAAAAAAGACAATATCGTAAAGCGGGTCATCCTCGGCATAGTCAAGGCTATAGTGCGTATCTACGTCGAAGTTTTCAGAGGCACGCCGATGATAATCCAGGCGATATTCATCTTCTACGCCCTGCCCTACTTCTCGAACGGTGCGATAAACCTTGAACCGACTTTCGCGGCATATCTCGTTGTCTCCATCAACACCGGAGCATATATGGCAGAGACCGTCCGCGGCGGTATAATGTCGATAGACGTCGGTCAGACGGAGGGCGCAATGTCCATAGGCATGAACCACTTCAAGACCATGCTCTATGTCATTCTTCCGCAGACCATACGCAACATCATCCCGCAGATAGGCAACAACCTCATAATCAACATCAAGGATACTTCCGTCATGTTCGTTATCGGCTACGCCGAGCTCTTCGCGGCTCACAAGGCTATCGTCGGCGCAAAGTATGTCTACTTCCCGTCGGCAGTTATAACGCTGACTATCTACCTGATAATGACGGTCATTTGCTCGGTTATCCTCAGACTGTGGGAGAAGAAGCTTGACGGTCCGGAGAACTTCGATCTCTCGACCACCGACACTCTCGCCCACACCAGCGGAATGTACTCATATGTCAAGAAGTCCAAGAAGGAGGGAAGATAATGTCAGAGCCTATTTTACAGATAAATCATCTTTCAAAGACCTTCGGCAACCATGAAGTTCTGCGCGACATTGACTTTTCGGTCAATCCCGGCGATGTCACGAGCATCATCGGCGCGTCCGGCTCGGGCAAATCCACTTTGCTCCGCTGCATAAACCTTCTTGAGACTCCGACCTCCGGCGAGATACTCTATCACGGCACGAACATCGACAACATTAAAGGCGGCGCGAGCGCTTACCGTTCGCATGTCGGCATGGTGTTCCAGTCGTTCAATCTTTTCAACAACATGACCGCTCTCAAGAACTGCATGATCGGTCAGACGAAGGTTCTTAAGAAGTCAAGAGCCGAAGCCAAGGCTTCCGCACTGCATTATCTTGAAAAGGTCGGCATGGCGCCCTACATCAACGCCAAGCCATCCCAGCTCTCCGGCGGTCAGAAGCAGCGCGTCGCAATAGCCCGCGCGCTTGCGATGGAGCCCGAAGTTCTGCTGTTCGACGAGCCGACGAGCGCACTCGACCCGCAGATGGTCGGCGAAGTGCTCGAAGTCATGCGCAACCTCGCAAAAGAGGGTCTGACGATGATAGTCGTCACCCACGAGATGGCGTTTGCACGCGACGTTTCAACGAATGTCGTGTTCATGGCGGACGGACTCATCTGCGAGCAAGGCAGTCCGAAGGATATCTTCGAGAATCCGCAGGATCCCAAGACGCAGGAGTTCCTTTCAAGATTCCTCGCGAAATAAAAGAAGCGGCTGCCGCATTCAGCGCAGACCAAAGAGCAAAAGAATACAAAGGTCATAATTTGCGGCTGCGCTGCGGATTGTGACCTTTTGCTCTTTTAAGCGTCTTTTTGCCCGCTCGCAGTATACTTATACAGCTTCGGGTCAAAAAACGCTTTCTGCATCTAAATGCGACAGCCACTTTTTATTGTATGTGAACAACCGCTATACATTATTATATTCATCACCGCTCCCATTCTCTTGTCAATTTTTACAAAGCTGTTTGCCAGCGGACGAAGGTATGGTACAGATTGACAAAATTGAATTTATTTTGCTGAAACACTTGAATATTTATGCATATAGTAGTATATTATTAGTCAAATAGTTGAATAATTTTGCACCGTCGGCGAATACCGGATCGTTTTTATAAACGCCGTGTTCGCCGAAAGCGCATTAAACGGGAGACACCATGAAAATATTTATCGACGGCAGCGCCGGCACGACCGGGCTGAGAATAAAAGACAGACTGATGAAACGAAGCGACGTTGAGCTGATAACGCTCAGCGAGGAGCAGAGAAAAGATTCCGAGAGCCGCAAGCAGGCGCTGAACAGCGCACAGGTCGCTTTCCTCTGCCTGCCGGACGCCGCAGCAGTTGAGGCGGTCGAGCTGGTTGAAAATCCGGACACTGTTATTATAGATACATCAACCGCGCACCGCACGAGCGAGGGCTGGGCTTACGGCTTTCCGGAGCTGTCCGCGGAATTTGAAGAGAAGATAAAAAGCTCCAAGCGCATCGCCGTCCCCGGCTGCCACGCCGGCGGATTCATCGCGCTGGTCTATCCCCTTGTCGAAGCGGGCGTGCTCGGAAAAGATGCGTTGCTCAGCTGCTATTCTCTGACCGGATACAGCGGCGGCGGCAAGAAGATGATTGCCGAATACGAGAGCGAGGATAAATCCCCTCTGCTCTTCGCCCCCAGACAGTACGGGCTGACTCAGCAGCACAAGCACTTGAAAGAGATGAAAGGCATAACGGGCATTGAAAACGCCCCGATATTCTGCCCCGTGGTCGATGATTTTTACAGCGGAATGCAGGTCACCGTGCCGCTGTTTGCGGAGCAGATAAGCTGTTCTTCAAGCGAAATCGCCGACATCTACAGAGCGAAATATCAGGGTCCCGTCGTGACCTTCTGCGACAAATCGGACAACGACGGCTTTCTGTGCGCGGGCGCGCTCTCGGGCACGGACGGCATGAAAATATCGGTCTACGGCAACGATGAACGAATACTGCTGACCGCCGTATACGACAATCTCGGCAAAGGCGCATCGGGCGCCGCGCTCGAAAACCTGAACCTTGTCATGGGCAAGGACAAGGCTTTCGGACTTGATATCTGAGGAGGTAAAATAAAATGGAAATAATATCGGGCGGCGTCTGCGCCGCAAAGGGATTCAAGGCTTCCGGCGTTCACTGCGGCATCCGCAAGAACAGGACGAAGCGCGACCTCGCGCTCATATACAGCGAAAAAGTCGCCAACGCGGCGGCTGTCTATACAACTAACCTCGTCAAGGGCGCGCCGCTTATCGTCACGAAAAATCATATCGCGGACGGCAAGGCGCAGGCGGTCATATGCAACAGCGGAAACGCGAACACCTGCAACGCAAACGGCATTGAGATAGCCGAGCGCACGAGCGACCTGCTCGCGTCCGTGCTCGGAATAAAGCCCGCCGATGTTGTCGTCGCTTCGACCGGCGTTATCGGTCAGCCGCTGAACATCACTCCGATAGCCTCCGGCATACCCGCTCTGAAAGCGGGGCTCGGCGACCACTCCGACCAGGCGGCGGAGGCGATAATGACGACCGACACGATTCCGAAAGAGATTGCCGTCAGCTTCGAGATTGGCGGAGTTGAATGCAAAATGGGCGGCATCGCAAAGGGCTCGGGCATGATTCACCCCAGCATGGCAACGATGCTCGTTTTCATAACCACCGACTGCGCGATAAGCAGTGAGATGCTCCAGAAGGCTCTGTCTTCGGACATCGCGGAGACCTTCAATATGATAAGCATCGACGGCGACACCTCGACGAACGACATGGTGACAGTGCTCGCAAACGGGCTCGCCGGGAACAAAGAGATCAACAAAGAGGGCGATGACTTCAATGAATTCATGAAAGCCCTCAACACTATAACCGTGTGGCTCTGCCGCAGGATCGCCGCCGACGGCGAGGGCGCGACGAAGCTGCTCGAATGCAAGGTCAGCGGCGCAAAGGATAAAGAAACAGCTAAGACTGTTGCAAAGAGCGTTGTCTGCTCGTCGCTGACGAAAGCAGCCATGTTCGGCTCGGACGCCAACTGGGGCAGGGTTCTCTGCGCCATCGGCTACAGCGGCGCGGATGTTGACGTCAACAAAATCGACGTTTGGTTCAAGTCGAATAAAGGCTCGATTCTCGTCTGCGAGAACGGCGCGGGAGTTGATTTTTCGGAGGAAAAGGCAAAAGAGATACTCTCCGAAAATGAGATAGATATTCTTATTGATTTGAAGAGCGGAGACGCGTCTTCGACGGCGTGGGGCTGCGACCTGACATATGACTATGTCAAGATAAACGGAGACTACCGCACCTGATTGCGAAAAACGGAGGGAAAGATATGAACATTTCAAACGCGGAGCGCGCAAGGGTTCTTGTCCACGCGCTGCCGTATATACAGGATTACGCAGGCAAGATAGTCGTCGTCAAATACGGCGGCAACGCGATGACGAGCGAAAAGCTAAAAGATTCCGTCATGCGTGACATCGTGCTACTTTGGCTCATCGGCATAAAGGTCGTTCTGGTTCACGGCGGCGGTCCGGAGATAACGGACATGCTCCAAAAGACCGGCAAAAAGAGCGAATTTGTCGACGGTCTGCGCGTCACGGACAAGGAGACCGCCGATATAGTGCAGATGGTGCTCGCGGGAAAGGTCAACAAAAGCCTCGTCAACCTCGTCGAAAACAAGGGCGGCAAGGCGATGGGACTCTCCGGAATAGATGGTCACATGATTGAAGCGAAGATGAAAGACGAGAAGCTCGGCTTCGTCGGCGAGATAACAAATGTAAATATTCAGCCGATACTCGACGTTATCGACAAGGGATATATCCCTATCGTTTCGACAGTCGGCTGCGACAACGAGGGCAATGTCTATAACATAAACGCGGACACCGCCGCGGCGAAGATAGCCGGCGCGCTCAACGCGGAGAGCCTTATATCCATGACGGATATCAGCGGCATACTTCAGGACAAGGACGACCCGGACACGCTCATCTCGGTCATAAAGGCGGACGAAGTTCCCGCGCTCATAAAAAACGGCATTATCGGCGGCGGCATGATTCCGAAAGCCGAATGCTGCATCAACGCGATAAAATGGGGCGTGCACAGAGTTTTCATTATCGACGGCAGGATACCGCACTCGATACTAATCGAAATGCTGACAGACGAAGGCATGGGCACAATGTTCACGGCATAAAAAGGAGAATATAATGGATATATTACAACAGCAGGACAAGGAATACATCGCCGGAACTTATGCGAGGTTCCCGCTGACAATTGAGGGCGGCAAGGGCTCCGTGGTCTGGGACGACGCGGGAAAGATATACACCGATCTGTCCTCGGGCATAGCGGTCAACACCTTCGGCATAGCCGACGACGAATGGATAAAAGCGATAACCGCGCAGGCGGGCAAAATCCAGCATATGTCGAATCTCTACTACACAGAGCCGTGCGTGAAGCTCGCGCAGATGCTCTGCGACCGCACGGGCATGAAAAAAGTTTTCTTTTCGAACTCCGGCGCGGAGGCCAACGAATGTGCAATAAAGGCAGCGAGAAAATACGCCGCAGAGAAGCACGGCGCGGACTGCTATAATATAGTTACGCTCAAAAACAGCTTCCACGGCAGGACGATAACCACCCTCGCCGCAACGGGTCAGGATGTGTTTCACAAAGATTTTCTGCCGCTGACCGAGGGATTCATCTATGTTGAGCCGAATGACATAGAGAAGATTGAAAAGATTCTCTTTGAGAATCGCTGCGCCGCAGTCATGCTCGAAGTCGTTCAGGGCGAGGGCGGCGTTATGCCGCTCGACAAAGACTATCTCCAGTCGCTCGAAAGAATATGCCGCGAGCGCGACATTCTGCTCATCTGCGACGAAGTTCAGATAGGCAACGGCAGAAGCGGCAAGCTCTACGGCTACATGAACTACGGCATATTCCCAGACATCGTCTCGACCGCCAAGGGGCTCGCGGGCGGTCTGCCGCTCGGCGCTACCCTCTTCGGCGAAAAGACAAAGGATGTTCTCACCCCCGGCTCCCACGGTTCGACCTTCGGCGGCAACCCGATATGCTGCGCCGGCGCGATAAACATTCTTTCGAGGCTCGATGAAAAGACTCTCGCCGGAGTCCGCGAGAGGTCGGAATATATATTTTCGGAACTCAGCGGCGCACTGGGCATAAAAGAAGTAACCGGACTCGGGCTGATGATCGGCATAAAGACCGAAAAGGATGCATCCGAGGTCATAAACGCCTGCATGAAAAAGGGCGTTCTCGTTATCAAGGCGAAGGACAAGGTCAGGCTGCTCCCGGCGCTCAACATTCCCATGGAGCTGCTCGAGCAGGCAGTCGGCGTTATAAAAGAAGTCTGTGCAGACAAGGAGGCTTGAACATGACATTCAAAGACAGAGATTTTTTGAAGCTTTTGGATTTCACTCCCGAAGAGATTGAATATCTTATCGACTTCGCCGCCTCTCTCAAGGCGAAGAAGAAAGCGGGCATACCGCACAAAATATGCGACGGCAAGAATGTTGCGCTGATATTCGAAAAGACAAGCACGAGGACAAGGTGCAGCTTTGAAGTCGCGGCGCGCGACCTCGGCATGGGCACGACTTATCTCGACCCCTCCGGCTCGCAGATAGGCAAAAAAGAGAGCATCGCCGACACGGCGCGCGTGCTCTCGGGCATATATGACGGCATTGAATACCGCGGCTTCGGTCAGTCGATAGTCGAAGAACTCGCGCAATATGCGGCCGTCCCCGTCTGGAACGGTCTGACGAACGAGTTCCACCCGACGCAGATCCTCGCGGATTTTCTGACGATAAAAGAGCAGTTCGGACACCTTAAAGGCATCAACTTCGTCTACATGGGCGATGCCAGATACAACATGGGCAATTCGCTCATGGTCGGCTGCGCAAAAATGGGCATGAACTTCACTGCCTGCGCGCCAAAGGAATATTTTCCCGACAAGGCACTCGTTGACACCTGCATGGAGATCGCCGCGCAGACCGGCGCTAAAATAAATTTCTGCGAAAGCCCCGATGAGGCAGCAAAAAACGCCGATGTAATATACACCGACGTGTGGGTCTCGATGGGCGAGCCCGTCGAAGTCTGGGAGGAGCGCATAAACGACCTCGCACCCTATCAGGTCAACTCCGAGCTCATGGCAAAGGCATCGCCGAACGCTGTGTTCATGCACTGCCTGCCCTCTTATCACGACATGAAAACGACGATAGGCAAGGAGATGGGCGAAAAGTTCGGGCGTGACTCGATGGAGGTCACTGACGAGGTGTTCGAAAGCGCACAGTCCGTTGTCTTCGCCGAGGCGGAGAACCGCATGCACACGATAAAGGCAGTCATGGCGGCAACGCTGACCGACGAGAGATAATATAATATATATTAATGTATGGGAGCTGTCAAAAATGACGGCTCCTTTTTATCTGTTCGGCAAACAGGGATTTGTCGCGAAATCCGCACAATTTGCAGTGATTTATTGCCGTGCAACTTGTAGGGTGCGGCGACTCGACGCACCGATGCCGCGCAAGCGGCACGAAATCTTCGTAAAAGCTTATTATGCCGACCGTATAGGCAAACTCCGTTTGTCTATTAAAAATATATCGCTTTCGGATATACACCCGCCGTGACAGCTGAATAGCTTTTCAGCTTGTGCTCTTGAACGATTCGGAATATAAAAATGCCGTCAACCGAACCCGGTCAACGGCATTTTTTCATTCAGCTTTCGTCAACATTAAAAGGTGTATTTATCTGTTTCTTGTAATGTCCGGCGGATTTTTCGTAGATGGGCGTTTACTGATACACTATCTCCGCTGCCTGCGAGGCGTTGCCCGCGGCGTCGTATGCGGTGATGCTGTATACCGTGCCGCTCTGCGCGTTTTCGATAACCGCCGCAGTGTCCTCGTTGTATTCGCATCTTGCGAGGAACTTGCCGTCGGCGCATATTCTGTAATATGCTACGCCGAAGTTATCTGTCGATGCCTGCCAGCTAAGCACGGTGCTGCCGTCTCCGTCAACCGAGAAGACGAGATTCGTCGGCGCAGTCGGCGCCTCGCTCTCGAGCACATGGCCGTGCTTCAGGTAGTCGACATAGGTGTTGTGGAACATCGGGTCGACATATACGGGGCTGTAGTAGTGGTTGTACGAGAATGTTATGATGTTTTCAACATAGCGCGAGGCTATGTCCATCTGCTTGACGAGTCTGTCGAGCGTCGCGGTCACATCCTGCGTGTTCTCTGTTGGGAGCGGAGTGGCTATGCCGGTCGTACTGCTCTTTGCAACAGCACTCGTGAAGTTCTCGACATTTGCCCAAAGGCGTATGTTCTTTCCGCTGAGCTTCGCAGCGTCCGAGTACATTCTCCAGACATTGACGAGATTTTCTTCAATCGTCCAGCCCGCGCCGACTGCGTCCTGCGGGCAGAAGATATCGTGCTCGCGGAAGTTCACCGATTTTATAAACGAAGCCCAGAAGAGTTTCGCGCTCTCGATGCCGGGATTCGCGCCGTACTGCGAGAAGAACGGGCTTAAAAGCAGGGGAGCACCCGCATCCGTGCGCTCGATAGCGTCGATTATCACATTGATGCCCTTCGCAATGAACGGCGACGACAGCTTGACGAGCGGACCGTTGCTCATCTCGGGCGTGAAGTACCAGCCGTAGAAAGCGTCTGGATATTTTGAAACATATTTGTTATATATCTCTTCAATCATGTCGGCGGAGACGTTGCACAGCTCGCTGTAGTCCTTGCCGAATCCGGATTTAGTCCACCATTCGTCATAGAGCCCAAGCCCGACCATGACCTTGATGCCCGAACCCTCGCAGTTTCTCAGCGCGGATTCAACAACATCCGTGGCGCCGAAATCAGCATTGGCGAATGTGTCGAGATTCGAGTTGTAGTAGACAGTCCATGTGCCGTCGGAAGCCTTGCTTGCCACATCCTGAATGATGAGGTATTTTATCCCGGCTTCTTTCATCGCGCCTATCTCATCCTGCCAGCGCTCGTCATCCCAGTATGAGCTCATCCAGGACTGGAGAAATGTGCCGTTGAACTCGGCCTCGCATTTCTTCTCTGCGGGCATCGGGCAGATAATCAGTGCGATGCAGGTGATTATCCTGATAACCGTTCTGAATACATTTGCCATATTTACCTCCTGTGCTGCCTCGCGGGGGATTTTTTATATTTCGTATACTCCGGAGTCGAGCAGAGCATATTCTCTGCTCCCGACTCTGAAATATTTGTATACAGGCTCGTTGAATGTGCGGTAGTCGTCGATGGCATAGGTGTTGTTGCCGATCTGCACTGTGCGTATCTTGTGCGAGTCGCGGTTGCAGACATAGATGTTCCCGCGAATGAGAGTTATGCTTGTCGGATACGAAAACGCGCTCTGCGCTCCGCCGCCGATCCTGAGCAGAACGCGGGCTTCGTCTATCGAATAGTTTATTATCGCGTCGCGCTCCGGCACAACGCACCAGAGCGATTTCTCGTGTGCAACGGGATTGCACGCCGGCGCGCCCTGATATGTAAACTCATATCGCCTCACGCACGAACCCTCTGGCGTGAAGAGTGAGAATGTTCCGGCTCTGTCGAGGGTGACAGTGCAGTTGTTGAAAAATCTTGTCGGCTGAGCGAAGATAAATTCGCCTTTCTGACCGAGCTCGTCCGCTATGCGCGAACCGTTCTGACCGAATTTGCAGGAGACATATTCGCCCCTTGTTATCGGCGTGGATATGCTTGTCTCGCAGTCGTATGAATAGAACGAAACTCTGCACGATCCGTTTTCGAGCATCTTCTTTTCTGCATATATAAAGCCCCCGTCGATAGGGGTGATGTCGACAATGTCGGCGTTAAGTATGCGCTGCAACAGCTTTTCCTCCGTTTCCGACGGCTCTCAGCCCGCAAAAAATGCGGCTTGCGGCCGCTTATACATTATATAAATAATTAAAAGCAATCAAAAAAATAAGCCCCGCCGAGCCGGATACGGCAATAGTAACCTGCATACCAAAGCAGGTGGGTGCCGCCCGGCGGGTTCGCGCTCCCTTCTTCCGGCAAAAGCCGGGAG
>DKDF01000076.1 GCA_002451755.1 Ruminococcaceae bacterium UBA6855 | reverse complement strand
TTCGCAAGCCGTTCCCTCGCCCGTCTCCGTTGGTTTATCAAACACTGCGGCGCGGCTATGGGAAGCAAGATTATAGAGGATGGCTGAGTCGCTCGCTTCCTTTTTGAAGAAATTCAAAAAAACGGGTTTGCTTTCGTCCGCTCAAATCCAATATAAAAACGCAACAACTGTCCCCTACAAAAAAACGATCCATAAAAATTAAACGCCCCGAAGAAGCACTTCGGAGCGTCATATAAATTATATTTTATCAGCCGCCGAGATAGGCTTTGACTATCTCTTCATTGTTGAGCAGATCCTGCGCAGTGCCCTCTGCGGTTATTGCGCCGGTTTCGAGAACATAGGCGCGGTCGGAGATGGAGAGCGCCTTTTTCGCATTCTGCTCGACGAGCAGGATGGTCGTGCCGGACTTGTGATAATCCTTGATTATCTCGAACACCTGATCGACAAACAGCGGGGAGAGACCCATCGACGGCTCATCGAGCATGAGCAGCTTCGGGTGGCTCATCATAGCTCTGCCCATTGCGAGCATCTGCTGCTCGCCGCCGGAAAGAGTGCCCGCTATCTGCGATTTTCTCTCGCCGAGGCGGGGGAAGCGGGTGCAGATCTCATCGATATCCTCTTTTATCTTCTTTTTGTCCTTCTGCGTATACGCGCCGAGGAGCAGGTTTTCATAGACGGTCAGCTCCTGGAACACGCGGCGACCCTCGGGCACCTGGCTCATTCCCATGCCGACCAGCTTATGACCGGGAATCTTGTTTATCTCGTTTCCGTCATAGACGACGGAGCCGCTCTTTATCGGAATGAGGCGCATGATGCTCTGCATCGTGGTGGTCTTGCCCGCTCCGTTTGCGCCGATGAGCGAGACTATCTCGCCCTGATCGACATGGAAGCTGATGCCCTTGAGCGCCCTTATAACGCCGTAATAGACCTGAAGGTCCTTGACTTCTAACAATGCCATGACTTTTCCCCCTTATTCACCGATATACGCCTTTATGACCTCGGGGTCACTCAGCGCGTCCTCTGTCTTGCCCTGCGCGAGCACTGTGCCGAAGTTGAGCACGGTTATCTCATCGCAAAGACCCGACACGAACTTCATGTCGTGCTCGATAAGAAGTATGGTCATGTCAAACTCATCTCTTATGCGCCTGACTATGTCCATCAGATCCTCGGTCTCGTGGGGGTTCATGCCCGCCGCCGGCTCGTCGAGGAGCAGCAGGCACGGATTGGTCGCAAGAGCGCGGGCTATCTCAAGCTTTCTCTGCTTGCCGTAAGGCAGGTTGCAGGCGAGATTGTTTCGCTCGTCATAGAGGTCGAAGATGCGGAGTATCTCCTTTGCCTTGTCGCGCATCGCCTTCTCCGTCTTGTAGTGCCTCGGGAGGCGGAAGATGCTTGAGAAGATATCGCACTTGAACTCGGGCTGGTTGTGCAGACCGACGAGGACGTTTCTTATCACGCTCATGTTGTTGAACAGGCGGATGTTCTGGAATGTTCTCGCGATGCCCTTGTGGTTTATCTGCTCCTGGCTCTTGCCGCGGAGCTCTTCGCCGTTTAGGTAGAAGGTTCCGGTGGTGGGCTGATAGACGCCGGTGAGCATATTGAAGACCGTTGTCTTGCCCGCTCCGTTGGGTCCTACGAGACCGTAGAGCTGCTTTTTCTTTATTTTCAGATCGACATTCTCGACCGCTTTCAGTCCGCCGAAGGAAATGCCGAGATCCTTTGTTTCAAGAACATATTCAGCCATTTTTCTTTCCTCCCTTTTGCGGCTTGTCGGGGACATATTCCTTGCCCTGCTGCATATCGACAGAGAGGATTTCGTCCATGGAGATCTTTGTGGGAACGTTGCTCCACTCGCCCTTGTCGTCGCTGATATCCTCGGGCTTGCGCTTCTTGTCCGCGATACGCGCCATGATAAAGCGCGGAGCGAGCTTCTCTTTTATGCGGGTGAATGCGGGAGCGTTGTTGAAGATAACGAGGCAGATAAGAATGAGCGCATAGATAAGATACTTGAGCGCCGCGAGGTCGCCGGAGAGCTTGCTCTGGAGCTCGAAGTTGATTATCGTGATGAGCGCGGCGGAAATTATCGAGCCGTTGATGCTTGCCATGCCGCCGAGGACGACCATGACGAGAATCTCGATAGAGTAGTTATACGAGAACACCGAATACTGGACGGGCGTAATGTAATGCGCATAGATAACGCCTGCGACGCCCGCGAAGAATGCGGAAAATACAAACACAAAGAGCTTGTAGAAGGTCACATTTATGCCCATTGCCTTCGCCGCTATCTCGTTGTCGCGTATAGCGGTTATCGCTCTGCCGTGCTTCGAGCGGATAAGGTTGTTTATCATAAACAGGACGATGAGCACGACGACGAAAGCGACGATGTAGAGCGAGGTATCGTTCCTCGTATCATACTTTATCGCATTCGTGCGAAGACCCATTGCCTTGCCGAAAACATCGAGGTTCTTGAATATCGTTCTGACTATCTCGCCGAAAGCGAGGGTCACTATCGCGAGGTAATCGCCCTTGAGTCTGAGCGCGGGAAGTCCGACGATGAGACCGAATATTGCGGCTATCACACCGCCGGCGAGCATGCTGATGATGAGCACCAAAAGCTTGCTGCCGATAACATCAGAGAGTTGAATGGCTATGTATCCGCCAAGGTATGCGCCGACGCACATGAAGCCCGCGTGACCGAGCGACAGCTCGCCGAGGAAGCCGACGACGAGGTTCAGGGAGACGGCGAGAATGATGCTGTAGGCTATCTGGACGAGCAGGGTCGACGCCGAGCGCTGGAGGTTGCCGGTCAGCTGGAGAATGACCGACACGCCGAGGACAGCGATGACCATTATATAGCTGATGTAATTTTTGAGCTTGAATTTGCTTTTTGTCTTTGTTTTACTCATCAATTACACCTTCTCTCTTCTCTTCTTGCCGAGCAGACCGATGGGTCTTACAAGAAGGATCAAAATCAAAAGACTGAATTCAACGGCAGTGGTATAGGGGGCGAGGACGGGGACGGCGAGGCATATCTTCTCGATAACGCCGAGGAGCACGCCGCCTATCATCGCGCCGGGGATGGAGCCGATGCCGCCGATAACCGCCGCAGTGAACGCCTTGATGCCGGGCATCGAGCCGAGGGTCGGCTCCGCAGTCGGTATCTGGAAGAGATAGAACACGCTCGCGAACGCGGCGAGAGCCGAGCCTATAGCAAAAGTGACGGTGATTATCTTGTTGACATTTATGCCCATGAGCTGAGCCGCGCCCCTGTCTTCGGAGACGGCGAGCATGGCGCGTCCGGTCCTGGTCTTTTTGATGAACAGGGTCAGGGCAACCATTATAACCGCGCTTATGCCCATGGTGAGGATCGAGCTGACGCTGACATTGGTGCCCGCAATGCTCACCGAGCCGAGCGAGGGCAGAGACACGCTCTGCGCCTTTGCGCCGAAGATGAGCTGCGCGATACTCTGAAGCAGGTAGCTGACGCCGATTGCCGTTATCAGAACCGCAATCGGGGTAACGCCTCTCAGGGGCTTATAAGCGACCTTTTCGATAATAATACCCATCAGCGTGCAGACTATAACAGATGCCAGAACGCCGATAGCGAGATTTCCGCCCGCCGCCAGCGTTGTGAAAACGGCATATGCGCCGACCATGATGATATCGCCGTGGGCAAAGTTGAGCATCTTCGCGATGCCGTAAACCATCGTGTAGCCCAGTGCTATGAGGGCGTAGATGGCGCCGAGGCTGAGTCCGTCAAATAAAACACTCATAATAAACCTAACGCTCCTTTAGAATGGGAGAAACTTGAACTGCCGAAAGAAAAACAGAAAGCGGCAGGAGAATACACTTCCCCTGCCGTTCAAAAACCAATAAATATAAATTTTAGAAATTAATAGTTATCAGCCAAGCTCAACAATAACGGGGACCTTGTTGCAGGCGCCGCTGGCTTCCCAGGTCATCTTGCCCGTAACGCCTTCATAGGAGAAGTCGGAAGCGGTGATAGCCTTTGCCATAGCAGTACCGAGAGCTGTGGGATCGACCTTGACGTTGTTGACGCCGGTCTTCTTCATAGCGTTGAAGACTGCATAGACTGCATCGTAAGCGTCAGCCGCGAACTGGTCGGGAAGAGCGTTGTACTTTGCTTTGTAGGAATTTACGAACTTCGAAACCTTCTCTTCCTTGCTGTTGACATCGAAGGGAGTGATGTACTTGATCTGATTCTTAACGGTGGAGTCAATCTGGCTGGCTACGCCGTCAAGTCCGTCGCATCCGAAGAGAACCGCGCTGCAGCCCTTGGAAACGCAGGTCTTTGCGATAAGTCCCGCCTCGGTGTAGTAGATGGGGAGGAAGATAACGTCGCAATCCTTAAGAGCGGCGACCTGAGTGGAGAAGTCTCTCTTGTTCTCCTTGTCGAAGGTCTGCTCGATGTAGGAGACGCCGAGCTCGTTCATCTTCGCCTTGAATGCATCGTAGATGCCCTGCGAATAAGTGTCGGAGGTGTCGTAGATAGCGCCGATCTTCTTATACTTCGAGGTAAGCTCCTGAGCGGCAAGTGTGCCCTGGTCGGGATCGCCGAAGCAGACGCGGAAAGCGGTATCTCCGGTCTCGATAACAGAAGCTGCGGAAGCGGAGGGGGTCATGAAGAAGATGCCGTACTCGGCAGCTGCGGAGCCGAAAGCCTCGCAGGATGCGGAGGTAACGGAGCCGAGGGAGACCTGCATACCGCCCTCAAGCAGGGAGGTGAAGCCCTGACCTGCCTCAACGGCGCCGGCCTTGTCGTCCTTCATGTCGAACTTGAAGTTCACTCCGTTGAGACCGCCTGCGGCGTTAATCTCGTCAACGGCTAGCTGAGCGCCGTTGCGCACGGAGATTCCGTATGATGAATTGTCGCCGGTCAGAGGGCCGGTTGCGCCAATAATATATTCTGTGTTGTTAGCCGTGTACTCGCCAACCTTGGTAAGATCGGCGTCTGTCTTGGTATCGCTGCCGCCGTTTTTGCCTGAGCATGCGGTGAAGCCGCACATCACGAGAGCAAGAGCGAGGACTAATGCAAATACTTTTTTCATAAAAATCCTCTTTTCTTTCCTGTTTTTTTATTTTATTCTCGGCGCCGCCCGCGAACTGCGGCGCAAAAAATCGGATATAATGAGGGCAATTGTGAATTACCTTCAATTTTTATTGATTATACTTTCGTATGAGTCTATTGTCAATACTCATAAAAATTTTCGCTTTTTTTAATAAAAATGACGAAAATCAGGAAAATCGCTTTATTACTTTTAACAACTGAAATGTTCCGTCAAAACAAATTGATGTCAGAGTCCCGCCGGCGAATTATTTTGCCTTTCCCATAGCCTTGACGCGGTCGAACTCGTCGGTTATCTCCTTGGAGGGAGCCTTGGTGCAAAGGCTGACTACGACCATCACAACAAGACCGACAAGGAACGCGGGGAGCAGCTCATATATGCCGAACACGCCGCCGATGGGTTTGATGAGATATTTCCAGATAAAGACCATCGCGCCGCCCGACACCATGCCGGCGATCGCTCCGGGGAGCGTGGTGCGCTTCCAAAACAGGGAGCAGATAACGAGCGGACCGAAAGCCGCGCCGAAGCCCGCCCATGCGAACGAGACGATGCCGAACACCGAGCTGTCGGGGTTGCGGGCGATTATTATACCCAGGATAGCTATGCCGATAACGGTAAGACGCGCTGCGAGCATGCTCTTCTTCTCGGATATCTTGAGGTGGAACGCCTCGCGCAGTATGTTCTCGGACACGCTCGAAGCGGCGGCGAGAAGCTGGGAGTCGGCGGTGGACATCGTGCTCGCAAGGATGCCAGCGAGGATAAGACCCGCCATGATAGCCGGGAACGCGCCGTAGGTCGAGAGCAGGTGCGCGACGCGGACTATAATAGTCTCGGTGTCGTTGCCGTGAAGCTGATCGACAAGGCCGGTGTTGCTCAGCGCTCTGCCGACGATGCCGATAAGAACAGCCATCGCCATGGCGATAACGACCCATATCGAAGCCACGCGGCGGGAGAGCTTGAGCTTTTTCTCGTCCTCGATAGCCATGAAGCGGAGCAGGATATGCGGCATACCGAAATAGCCGAGACCCCACGAGAGCGTGGTGATTATGTGCAGAAGATTATAGGGCTCACTCTTGCCGGTATCTTCTATATATGATGCGGTAAGCGAGAGATAGCCGGGGAGAGCCTTCGCGTTCTCGACAACAGCGTCAACGCCGCCCGCCGATATCGTTGAGAAAATGAGGACAAAGACTATCGCCACGGTCATGATAATGCTCTGGACGAAGTCGGTAGTTGAAGCGGCGAAGAATCCGCCTGCCGCCGTGTAGGCGACTATGACAACTGCGGAGATTATCATCGCGGTCATGTAGTTCATGCCGAACAGCGAGGAAAACAGCTTGCCGCAGGCGGCGAAGCCGGACGCAGTATAGGGAATGAAGAAAATAATAATTATAACTGCCGCGAGCACCGCGAGGATGTTTTTATCATCCCTGAAGCGGCGGGAGAAGAACTGCGGAATAGTGAAAGACTTTGTCTCATGGGTATATCTGCGCAGCCTTGCCGCAGTGAACAGCCAGTTGAGATATGTTCCGACTGCGAGGCCTATTGCGGTCCAGCCGACATCGGCAACGCCGGAGAGATACGCGAGTCCGGGCAGACCCATAAGCAGGTAGCTCGACATATCGCTCGCCTCTGCGCTCATTGCGGTAACGAGCGGACCGAGCTTTCTGCCGCCGAGGTAGAAATCGGCGGACGATTCGTTCTTCCTCGCGCAGCGGAAGCCGATTATCAGCATTCCGACGAGGTAGACGGCAATCGTCCCCAGGATACAGATGTTTGATACGGTCATTTGAAAAACTCCTCACGGGCTGCATACGAGCCCCTCATTTTGGCGGCGAAAATGAAAAAGAACCGCCAGTCTCAGCTGAGCGGCTCTTCATCGTACCGTCATTGATGTCTGCTATTGTAACACATAAAATCGCACATTTCAACGCTTTACCGTGAAAAACAGCAATTTTTTTATTTTTCTTCGCACTCTCCGCCCTCGACCATACGTCTTTTTATCTCGCGCATTCTCTGCGGAATATCTTCTTTTGCCATCTGCTCATGCACTTTGCAGGTGCCCGCCGCCTTCGCGGTCTCGTAGTACCAGTGCTTATAATCGAGCGTGTCGAGCGTTTTTTCGAGCTGAGCCATCTGCTCATGCACCCGCTCGCGCCGGCGGTCGATCAGTTCAAGTCGCCTGTCTATAGTCGAGTCGCCCTCGATGCACCAGTCGATGAACTGCTTTATCTCTTTTATGGGCATGCCCGTCTTTTTCAGGCACTCTATAATAGAAAGCCACTCGACATCTTCGTCTTTGAACATTCTTATTCCGCCGCCCGAGCGCTCAACAAACGGCAGAAGCCCCTCTTTGTCATAATATCTGAGTGTCGAGGGCGCGACGCCCATCTTTTTTGCCATCTCTCCTATTGTATAGAACATCTTCCCGCTCCGTTCATAAAAAGTTTTTATTTTAGGGTCTTGACTTGAAGTTAGCTTTAAGTTGTAGAATATAAACGAACTTGCAGAATGATTTTAACATTGTGCAAAAGATTTGTCAATCGGGAGGTATTTTGAATGATTCTCAATGAAACCTACACTCTTTCAAACTCCGTAAAAATACCGAAGCTCGGGCTCGGCACATGGATGCTGACGGACATCGAGACCGCGCAGGCGGTCAGGGACGCCGTCGCCATAGGCTACCGCCACATCGACACCGCTCAGGCATACGGCAACGAAGCCGGAGTCGGCGAGGGGATCCGCACCTGCGGCGCGGCACGCGACGAGCTGTTTGTGACGAGCAAGATCGCAGCCGAAAATAAAAGCTATGATTCCGCGGCGCAGTCGATAGACGAGACGCTCAGAAAAACCGGACTCGATTACATCGACATGATGATAATTCACAGCCCGCAGCCGTGGGCAGAGTTCCGCGGCGAGAAACACTATTTTGAAGAGAACCGCGAGGTATGGCGCGCGCTCGAAGATGCGTACAAAGCCGGAAAAGTCCGCGCGATAGGCGTGTCGAATTTTCTAAAAGACGACCTTGAGAATATTCTCAATTCGTGCGAGATAAAACCCATGGTCAACCAGATTTTGGCGCACATCAGCAACACCCCGCTTTCGCTCATTGACTTCTGCAATAAAAACGGAATTCAGACCGAGGCTTATTCGCCGATAGCTCACGGCGAGGCGCTGAAAAACAAAGCTATCGCAGACATCGCCGCGAAATATTCCGTTACCCCGGCTCAGCTGTGCGTGCGCTATGTGCTCGACCTCGGCATGATTGCCCTGCCCAAGACCGCGAACCCGGAGCATATGAAATCGAACGCCGATGTTGATTTTAATATTTCTGACGAAGATTTAAACACACTCAAAAATTTTGAGAAAATAAAAGACTACGGGGAGTACAGCTTCTTCCCCGTATTCAGCGGAAAGTGAGGAATATATCATGACAGAGACAGAATTTGAACAGCAGAATGTATTCGGAAAAGGCGGAGAAAACTCCGCATACGCGCAGTATTTCATCGGCAAATCGTTTCTCAATCCCCTGACCGACCCGAAATGCGGTCTGTTCCTTGCAAATGTGACCTTTGAGCCGGGATGCCGCAACAACTGGCATATCCACCATGCGAAATCCGGCGGCGGTCAGATGCTCGTCTGCACCGCAGGCGAGGGCTGGTACTGCGAAGAGGGCAAAGAGCCCGTCAGCCTGACTCCCGGAACGGTCATCGCCATCCCCGCGAACGTCCGCCACTGGCACGGCGCAAAGAAAGACAGCTGGTTTTCGCACATAGCCTTTGAGATCCCCGGCGAGGACTGCTCGACCGAATGGTGCGAGCCCGTCGGCGACGAAGAATATAACAAACTCAAATAGGAGGATATATATAATGGAAAAGGTAACTGCGGGCAGAGACGCCCTTGGCGAATTTGCGCCCGAATTTGCAAGATTCAACGACGATGTGCTCTTCGGAGAAGTTTGGTCGCGCGAGGATAAGCTCTCCCCGAGGGACAGGAGCATGATAACCGTCTCCGCGCTCATGGCGAGCGGTATTCTCGACAGCTCATTGAAATATCACATCTCCCACGCAAAAGAGAACGGAGTCACCGCAGAGGAGATGGCGGAAATGCTCACTCAGCTCGCGTTCTATGCCGGCTGGCCGAAAGCATGGGCGGCGTTCCGCATGGCAAAAGAAGTTTACGGAGAGGATAAATAATGAAAGCGATTGTTATTTACTATTCCTGGGGCGGCAACACAAAAAGCATTGCAGAAAAAATCGCCCGCGAATTGAACTGCGGCACCGCGCGCATTGATACTGTCGTGCCGTATGAGGGCGACTACAACTCTATTGTCGATCAGGGCGCGGACGAAGTAAAGCGCGGATATGAGCCGGAGATAAAACCGCTCGGCGTCGATCTTTCGGACTACGACACAGTCATTCTCGGCACGCCCGTGTGGTGGTACACCTTCGCCCCGGCGGTCAAAACGTTCTTCAGTCACAATGACCTCACGGGCAAGAAAATCTATACTTTCGCGACAAACGGCGGCTGGATAGGGCACACATTAAAAGATGTCAAATCCGCCTGCCCCGGCGCTGATGTAAAGCCCGGCATCGATATAAGATTCGACGATCACACTCAGCGCACCTCCGACAAAGAAGTCGAGAAGTGGATAAAGAATATAAAATAAATTTCGGGATATGAGAACAGCGAACCCCGGAAGAGAACGGGGTTCACAGGAACAGCCGCAGTGTTTTTTTAACTGCGGCTGTTTTTGCTGTACTAATCTCATCACGCAATATCAAAATCTGCATTTCGCTTATTCTTCTAACAACACAAAAATCCGCCTTGCTTTCGCTTGGCGGATTTTCTGTTTCTTGCTTTTCACTGTTTGACTGTTATTATATAGCAGCCGGTGTTGTCCGGTGATACTACTGCCGAGCCGAATGCTTTCGGCATCGTCACGCTCTCGCCGATAACCTGCCTTGAAATCAAATATCCGTCGGCGGAGTACCACTCGCCCGTTTCAAACGAGTCGATATATTTTTCGAGCGTCAGGCGGTCATTGTATATTATCGCCGCGTGGGGCTTGCCGACATAGCGAATGTGCCACGGTTCGAATTTTATACCCGTCGAGCTCTTGCCGTAGGACGGATAGCGGATTATAAATCCGTATTTCCACGACTCGGAGTTGACGAACTGCCCGGCGGGACTTTTGACGAAGCCCTCGCCTGCGAAATTCTTGACATAAACATCGATGCCGAGTCCCGTCCGGTGCTCGCTCGCGCCGGGCGCGGCGGCGGTCGAGGAATCGCTGTTGTAGAGCTCCTTTTGCTCATCCGCGTCGCGGACGCTGCTCATGACAAGCAGCTTGCAATCGGTCTTTTCTGTCACCGCGGCGGACAGCTCCGAAAAGCTCTCCGCGGCGCAGGCGTTCATTATGACGCCCGTCTTTTTGTATTCCGCAAGATCCGGCTTGTCGTTATCATCCAGAGGATGCTCGGAGTTCACGAGCATCAGGCTCTGGTCAAAAGTTACGCGCGAATCGGCGCGCAGAGCGTCGATATTTATTTCGTCAAGCTCGGGCGAGATCTTCGCGACCGTTATCTTCCGGGTGTTCAGCCCGAGATGTTCCCCGGCGACGAAGCGCAGGTGCGGTCTTATCGCAAAGACCGCGAGCAGCGCCGCCATAACTGCGAGGACTGAGATCATCAGCCCCGCAGAGATTCTTTTTCTCAGTTTCTTCTTCAATCCGGCACCTCTTTTACGCGTGCGCCTGAATATAGGGAACAAGCTCAGTCATAGCATACTGCGCGCCGGCAAGGCACATTGAAAAGAGCATGAGCACGCAGGTCATTATGCACGAGGGGACGTCGAGCTTCGCCTTTTCCGCGTCCTTTGAAAAGGCGTGGACGAGCATCTCAACTCCGAGGGAGATGAATATGACCGGCCAGAATTTTATGATTTCAAGATAGTTGAGGCTCCTGATGAATGCGCTGAGCAGGAACAGCACGCCGAAAACGACAAGAGTCAGACCGAATGTCACCGAGCCTACGCGTTTTGCCGCCATGTTATCTGTCCTCCTCTTCGCTGCCGTTATTCTCGCTGTCAAGCTCGCGTTTTTTGTGCGTGATGAGCTTGACGCCGATGACTATCAGGAGCACCGCGACGGCGACCTGCGGAAGTCTGTAGGACACTTCGCTGAGAATTTCAGCGCCCGTCTCGCTGAGCAGGCGGCTCAGGACATTGACGATTATCTTATCCCAGAGCAGGTAAACGCCGACTATCACGGCGGCGATACCGCCGATTTTCAGCACGCTTGCGGAAGCGACCTTTTTAAAGCGCGGATCGGAGCGCATATTCTGCGGCATACCGTTTAAGAAGAACAGGAAGTCGTCCCGAACCTTCGCGAGCTTATCCTCGGGCAGATGATATTTGTTCCATGCATCGAAGAAGCTGTAGAACCACAGCACCGGGAGCAGGAGCAAAAGCGCCGGGACATCTGTCATCATCGCAAGTCCCGCGCCCGCAACAAAGGCGAACATTATCACAAGTCCGCGCTTGACGAGACCTATATACATATGCGCCGCGCCCGGGATGAGTGAAAACAGGAAAAAGAGTATCTTATTCTTTTTGTTCATTATTATTTCCTCCTAAGTCAGAGATTTTCTGTTTGAATTCGTTGAAGCTCTCGTCGATCGACCGGCTTATCGAGCGGCTCTTGTCGTTTATCTTCGACATGTCGATATCGTTTATCTTCGTTATGTGCCTGAACGCGCCGGAGAATATCATCACGAGTGCTGCGCATATTCCCGCGACCACTCTCACGGAATACATCAGCAGGTTATCCTGCCTGCGCTTCTCGCGGCTCTTCTCTTTCGCCGCGGCGGCGAGGATTTCCTCGCTCATGCCCGCGGGCGGATCGACGCAAGCCATGTCGAGCGTCAGGTCGGCCATACGGTCGGCGCACTCGTCGCATTTTGCTATGTGCTCCATGACTTCGGCCGCTTCGCTTTCGCTCAGTCCGCCGCGCAGCAAGAGCGTTATTCTTTTATCGTCTGCGTGTGTCATTGCAGTATGACCTCCTTCAGATTTTCTCTGAGCATTTTCTTTGCTCTGTATGCCCGGGTCTGGACGGTTTTGAGCGGTTCGCCCGTTCTCTCGGCTATCTGCGACAGCGGCATATCCTCGCAGAAATATTCGACCGCAACGCTGCGATACGGCTCTCTGAGCGATTCGCACGCCGCTCTGACGTCGCGTCCGAGCTGGGTGTTCATATATTCGTCCTCGAGTCCCGGCGAGGCGCCGGCTCTAAACTCCAGTTCGTCATCCTCGGCGGGTGTCGTCCTCGACGCCGCGCTCTTCAGATGATCGAGGCACTTGTTCGTCGCTATTCGGCTCAGCCACGCGCGCTCGTTGCGCCCGTCGAATCGGTCGAGCGAGGAATAGGCGGACAGGAAGGTTTCCTGGGTCAGATCCTCGGCGGTAAAGTAGTCGTTCGTCAGTCGGTAGCATATGCTGAAGACGAGCTTGCTGTAGCCGTCCATGAGCTCTTTTAACTTTTCTTCGCGATCTATCTTTACCACCTCCTTTGCGCTTTCGTCAATAATAACGAGCATAAAAAAAGATGTACTTCAAAAATTTTTCGGCATATGTAAAAATTGCCGCCGAGTTGAATTGCCCGGCGGCAGTCTTATTTCAGGTTACTTATTATCAATGAAAAGAGCCTTGCGCGGCTGCCGTCGCCGACGAATGAATTGTGCGGAGTTATCACGGCGTTCGGGAGATCCCACAGCTCGCTGCCGGCGTCCAGCGGCTCCTGCTCGAACACGTCGAGCGCGGCTCTGAGCCGTCCGGACTTAAGCTCGGTTATGAGCGCGTCGGTGTCGATTATCCCGCCGCGCGATATATTCACTATGACCGCCCCGTCCTTCATCGCGCAGAGTAATTCGGCGTTCGCGATATGCTCTGTCTCCTTTGTCAGCGGCAGACAGAATATGACTATATCGCCCGCGCTCACGGCGGCGCGGATATCGCCTATTGAATATATTTTATCGAAGCCGTCAACAGCTGTCTTTCTGTCAACGCCGATTATCTCGCAGCCGAACGCCCTGAACCTGTCCGCGCAGGCGCGCCCGACGCTGCCCGCGCCGACTATCACAACGCGCTTTCCGCCCAGCTCCTCGAGTCCGCGGTGCTTCTCCCAGCGGTGCTCCGACTGAGCCGCCGAGAAAAACGCGCTCTGCTTATAGAATCCGAGCACCGAACAGACGGCGAACTCCGCCATCGGCGCACTGTAGACCCCGCGGGCGTTGAACACTTTTATGCCGTGGGCGTCCATATAGTCCATGGGCACGCGGTCGAGCCCCGCGCTCGTCAGCTGAACGGTTCTGAGCTTCGGAAATTTATCCGGCGAAGTATAGAGAAACAGCCCGTTGCAGATGATAGTTTCTATCTCTTCGCAGGGTATGTTTTCCGGCACGGCGACCCGCTCGTCGGGCATGAAATATATCTCATAGCCGAGATTTTCAAGCTCCGCCGATTCCTCGGGCGTTATTTTCAATGCACCTGTTACAAGCAGTTTCATTTTTCCGCTCCCGTTATCTTTTTTATCTCGCGCACCACACGCGCGACGGGCAGACCGACGACATTGAAGTAGTCGCCGCCGATACCCTCGACGAGTGTGCAGCCGAGCCCCTGTATTCCGTAAGCTCCGGCTTTGTCCATCGGCTCGCCGCTGAGGACATAGTCCGTTATCTCTTTATCTGTAAGCTCAAAAAATTTAACTTTCGTCGCTTCGCTGAACACGGTTTCTTTTCCGTGCGCCGAGATGCACACTCCGGTATAGACCGTGTGCTCCCTGCCGGAGAGGCGGCGGAGCATATTTTCCGCATCCTGTCTGTCGTGCGGCTTGCCGAGAATATCGCCGTCAACGGAGACAACCGTATCCGCGCCTATCACGCAGTCATCAAATCGGCGCGCCGCCACGGGACGGCATTTCTGCGCCGCTATCGAGCAGACTTTTTCCTCCGGCGTGTCGCCCTGCGGCACTTCGTCAACGCCCTCGACATCTATCTCAAAGTTTATACCCGCCGTCTGGAGCAGCTCTTTTCTGCGCGGCGAGGACGACGCAAGAACAATTTTCATATCTCGCCCTTTCTGCGCTTCTGCGCGACTTTGAGCACGGCGGTCTGCGTTTTGCCGTCGCGTATCTCGTTGTTCATGACCATCTCGACCGCCTTTTCGAGCGGTATCTTTTCGGGCGCCAAAAACTCATCGTCGTCGAGGTCGAGGGATGTAAAGGACAGTCCCTTCGCCGCATACATATGGATTATCTCGCCGCAATAGCCCGGGGTGGGATAGAATTTTCCGAGGTCGATATAGTGCTCCGCCACGGCTCCCGTCTCTTCGCGCAGCTCGCGCTTGCCCGCTTCAAACGGGTCCTCGCCGTATTCGAGCTTGCCCGCAGGCAGTTCGAGCAGGACCTCGGAATACGGATAGCGGAACTGACGCACAAACATCAGTTCGTCGTTATCAGTCAGCGCGGCGACTGTCACTCCGCCGGGATGCTCCACGACCTCGCGTAGAGCCTGCTTGCCGTTGGGCAGTTCGGCGGTGTCGGTGCGGACATTGATTATCCTGCCTTTGTAGATATACTTTTTTTCAATCGTTTTTTCGTCGAGCTTCATATATAAGCCTCCGTTCAGGTCTTATCCCGCAGGAAAATAAATATTATTTTCCGGGGGGTGATTTTTTTGAAATATATCTTCACGCCGGGCGAGCCGGACTACGCATATATAAAAGAAAGCGTATGCTCGCTCCGGGCGGAATATCCGTTTTTAAAAGTCGAGATAGCCGGACGAAGCGCCTGCGGGAGAAAAATCTTCGCTCTGCGATTCGGCAGGAGCGCAAACCCGGTGCTCATAGCGGCGTGCTTCCACGCGCAGGAGCGGCTGACGGCGCTCGTCACGCTGAGATTTACAGAGCGGCTGTGCCTGAGCGCGAAAAACAGGCAGACCATGTGCGGAATAGACATAGGCGGCGCGCTGAGCCGTCGGGAAATAATATTCGTCCCGTGCGTCAACCCCGACGGGGTCGAGATAGCTCTGCACGGCGCAGAGACGGCGGGGAAATACAGAGACTGCGTTGAGCGCGCTATGAGTGAAAGCCATGACCTCTGGAACGCAAACGCGCGCGGGGTCGATCTCAACCACAATTTCAACGCCGGGTGGGATCTTTCAAAGGCGCTGGAAATCGAAGCGGGGATAACCGCGCCCGCGCCGAGGCGGTTCGGCGGATATGCTCCGCAGACCGAGCCTGAAGTCAACGCCCTCGTTCAGCTGTGCATGAGGCGAATGCCGCGAACGGCAATAGCCCTGCACAGTCAGGGCGAAGAGATATACTATGAATACGGGGAGCACACACCGGAGCGCGGCGAGCATCTGGCGAAAATATTCGCCGCGGCGAGCGGCTATACGCTCGTGCAGAACGCGGGACTTGCTTCACACGCGGGGTTCAAGGACTGGACGATAGAGGCGCTCGGCATTCCGTCGTTCACATTCGAGCTTGGAAAAGGCAGAAATCCCCTGCCGCTGAGCGGCTTCGAGAGCGTATATAAGAGCATCGAAGAGACCCTCGTGCTAGCCTGCGTGATGTGAGTGATGTTGGGGGACGCGCCCTGCCGACGCAAATATCGTCGGCGACAGGCGGCATAAGATTTTTATTTCAAAATTACGCAATTTTAAAGCAGCGCCCGCCGTAGGGACAGCCCTTGCGGCTGTCCGCTATCGGCGATAGCCGATATAAAGTTATAGCAATTGCGGCTTGTTGATAATTGGCTTCTGCCTTCGCGTCCTACTATAATCAAATGATATACACTTTCCGCGTTTCGGCATTTCTTTTCTGTCTGAGAAAAGAAACGCCTGCAAAGAAAAGGCAGACTCGGGGTTTCACCCCGAGACCCAAACAACGCCGCGCCGCAGTACTTAGCTCGCGGCTCTCAGTAGGCAGCTCGGCACATTCGCCCGTAAACTCGCTTCGCTCAAACAATACGGGCTCGTGCGTCTTGCTGCGCAAGCCGTTCCCTCGCCATTCTAAAAGAGTCTTCAAACACTGTGGCACGGCTATTGAAGGTCTGATTACAAAAATTAGTTGAGTCACTCGCTTTTACTTTGCAATTGATAGGCGAACGAAGTTCGCCCCTACGGTCTGCAAAATGAACTTTTCCGAAGGTTTTATGCCGCTGTCGCCGGCATCTGTGCGTCGAGTCGCCGCACCCTACAAGCTGCAATATTGCACCCGTAAAGCCCGATTTTTCATAGAGTTTCAAAACCACTGACCGGTTCGCGTGAGTCTCAAGAAACAGATTTTTATATTTCGGCGATTCGCTTATTATCTGCGAGTTCTATTTTTCTGTAGTTCAGCATGGCAGTCGTCTCCGCAAATCAATATTTACTCTTCTATCATCGGCCTGAGATTTTCGTATTCCTCCTGCGCAAATGCGCGTGCGCTCTCTTCGAGCGGCTGAGCTGAATACCCCTCGCGATTCTCGTGGCCGTCAATGTAGTTCAGTGAATTGTCGCGCCAGCTGCGCGCGGTGTCGAAATACGCGGTCTTTGATATCTCCGAGTTAAAATCAATGTTTTTTGCCAAATAATACTGGTATGCGTGATATGTCTCGTGGAGTATTGTTACGGTAACATCCTGAACGCTGTCCTCCCGCATATGTTCGATGTCGACTACTATTTCATTCTTTTCGTCGTCGTAGTAACCGAGAGTGACGAGGTCTATCCTGCCGGACACAACCGAGACCTTCGGTATTCCGAGCTTTTCCGCCTCGTAGTTTGAAAGCAGCTGAATTAGAGTTATACGCTCTTCACTGCCGCACTTTGCCCATTCGTCCTCGCAGAATTTCTTCAAAAATGAGGGCGTTTCCTCCTGCGTCTGTTCCTGAGCGGCGACTGTCTTTGCGTCCGGCGTGTATTTGCGGGATTCGAAATCATAGACAAAAAGCGAAAATATTCCCGGCACCAAAAACACTATCGCCGACACTGTAACAAAAAATCTCATGGCGCGTATATCGTGCCGCTTCTCGTCGTGGGCGGCGCCGCGCGAGCGTTCGCCTCTGCGCAAAATTATGCCGAAAGCCACGGTGAGTATTACCGGCACGCACAGAAGAATAACAGCCGCCACCGGGTGATACTGCGAAAACACTGCCATGAGCAAAAGCCCGGTTGGAAAAAGATTAGCGAAAATTTCAAACCTGTTTCCCCGGCAGCCGAATCTCATGGGAACTATATTTTCCCACAAAAGAAGAAATCCCGCGTATATGCTCATCAGCAGAGAGGACTGCACGGATGTTTTGCTCTCCGGATAATACAGGCTCGTCCTGCAATAAGCCGCAGCAAATATGAACGCGAACGGGATCGCTATGCTCAGTCTGCATAGGGCGGACTTAAACTGCTTTTCCGTTATGTTCTTTATTTTTGTCATAACTCCTCTGTCCCCTCGGTTGTCAGAGTCTCTTTCTAACTTCGTCTATCACATTCTTGTTCTCTTCGCTTAAATCGAGATAATCGTCCGGCGCGCGCAGAGCCTCGTCGATTATGAATCGCAGAGACCAGCGGTCGGAGTAATCTTTTGCGCTGTCGTCGCGGTAGGGGTTGTTTTCGAGCAGGGTCAGAAGCTCTTTTGTCAGCTCCGTTTCGTTCAGGCGGATAAGCCTGCGGAACAGGAAAACGAGGCTGTATTTATATGTGTTGAGCTCGCCGAAAATCGTTTTTCGAAGATTATCATCCGTCTTGAGCGTGTCAACAAGGCGGCTCTTCATCTTTCTGTGCATCAGAAAGCGGCAGCAGACGCGCGAAACGGACGCGGACTGTGCGCGGTCGGATTTCACTTCGCCGCAGTCCGATATCACGCTGTCGATAAGCGCGTGCGCGGAGTCGGGGTCGGTCATGCAGAGGGATTCAACCTCGGCACAGAGTCCTTTTTCTTCGCTCAGAAAATCTCTCATGCTTTCTCCCCGCCCATCTCGGCATATCGGCGCACTATATTCTTGAAATGGCGTCCCTTTTCCTCGAAATTTTTATATTTGTTGTAGCTCGAAGCGGCGGGCGAGAGCAGGCAGGTGCAGCCCGGGCGCGTTACACTCATCGCCGCGCGCACTGCGCCTTCCATGTCCTCCGAGATGATAATCTTCTTCTCGCTCCCGTTCTGCGCCATGTGCATGCCGATCTTATGTCCCGTATCGGGCAGGCAGACGAGATTTCTTATGCTGCTCTTCTCCAGCGCCTTTTCAAACGCCGAATAGTCGAGCCCGCGATCCATGCCGCCGAAAATCAGCGTGTCAACATCGCCGAGAGCCTCGACGGCGCACATGACGGAATGGGGAATAGTCGCGATGCAGTCGTTGACGAATTTTATGCCCTTGACCGTCGCGAAATATTCCATTCTGTGCTCGATGCCCTCGTAGTTTTTGAGAGCTTTCATGATATCTTCGTCCGAAACGCCGAGCCGTCTCGCAGCCTCGGCGGCGAACATGCAGTTCTGAATATTGTGCTCGCCCAGAAGATGGCTGTTTATGTCGCGGTACTTCTCGGCGTCCGGAGTATGGACGCTGACCCCGACCGCTTCGCCCGGATATTTGCTCAGGTCAAAGAAGCCGTCGAGCCCCTGATCTGCATTATATATAAATGTATCGCCCTTACTTTGGCTGCGGACTATATTGAGCTTCGCGCCGACATAGCACTCGAAGCTGTCGTAGTGGTCGAGGTGCTCGGGATAGATATTCGTCAAAACGGCGATATGCGGCGAACAGGTAGTGAACTCCAGCTGATGCGAGGACATCTCGATAACGGCTATTTCGCCCGCGCAGTCCTCTATATTATCAAAAACGGGATAACCCATGTTGCCTATCAGGCACGCCTCTTTTCCGGCGGCGCGGAGCATGGAATAAATGAGAGTAGAAGTCGTCGTCTTGCCCTTTGTACCGGTCACGCCGACGCAGGTAAAGCCCGAAAAGCGCAGGAAAAGGTCGGTCTGGCAGGTTATCTCAACATCCTGCGGTCTCTTGAAATGGAGAAGCGGAATGCCGGGAGTCTTTATTACAATATCCGCGCGGTCTATCGCGCCGAGGTAGCCGTCCCCGCAGACAAATTCGACATTCGGGTCATTATCAAGTTCGACCTGCTTTGCGTCCGCGATAATGAGCTTCTGCTCGGGCAGATAGCGGCGGATAAAATTATAGGTCGAGTGACCCTCGCGCCCCATGCCGAGCAGGACTATGCGCTTGTTTCTCAGATGGTCAATCAGCTGCTGATACATATTCAAACATCCTCTTTACACATTCATCAAATTTTTTCGGTATAAGATTCTCTTCGTTGAAGCCCGAGAGCAGGGAGTAATCCGCGCGGGCAGTGTTCTTTTCGCAGAAGCGGCGCAGGAGCGCGGGCATTTCAAGCCCGGATTTTTTATATTTTTCCGCCGTCAGCGTCAATGCGAGCACGACCTCGTCCGCCGTGCCGACACATTCAAAGGGCTTGAGCCCCGTGAAACCGCAGAGCCCGTCGAAGTCGGTCTCAAGCTCTGTCTTCGCGAGCATATCGCAGCCGAATATGCTGTTTAATTCATCGGGCGAAAGAAACGGCGAAAGCATTATCGCAACGAACAGGCACTTCGGACACTCGCAGCACCAGATGTTTTTCTTGCTCCCCCTGTTGCAGCTGCGGAATATCGAATGATACTGCTTATACTGCGAAAACTGCTTTGCTATCTGAAGCTCGCAGAACGGGCGCAGGAGGCTGAAATAAACGGCGCTTTGCGGGAAATTGCGGCGGCGGAACTCATCGAAGTCGCGCTCGAACTCGAACGACTTTGAATACTGATGGTTGACGCTCTCTCCGCCGATATTCGACTCGTTCGCGCTCGACTCGTTCGAGAGTATAACATCATCTGCGCCCTCTATAAAGCCCGCATACATTGATATAAACGCCACGACCGACGAAAACGGAGTGTGGCCGTTCAAAAAGCCTTCGGCGTTGCGCTTGAGCAGCTCGGGGTCTATAGTGCGGTAAATTTTTATTATTTTATCCTCGCTGTATCCGCCCGCGAGAACGCACCGGGTGCGCGCAGGCTGGTCGTTGACGGTGAAGAATCTCAGCTTATCGCCGAACGGGCGCAGAAGCTCAGTCGTGACCGCCGAATCCTTGCCGCCGCCGACGGGGACTATCTCAATCCCCGACGAAACATAATTTTCGCACTGCGGAATATTTTTCGGCTCCGGCGCGTCGATGCTCACAAAAGAGTCGATATCCGTCTTTATCCCGTTTCTGTAGAAAAACTCGCCGAGTCCGTTGAACCAGAGCTTTTTGAAAAAAGCTTTGTCATCCTCGGACATTTCGCCGCACTCGACTATGAAAACAGGCGGACAGGCGCATTTCCAGTAGCTGACCGCCTCCGCAAGACCGATAAAGAAAACCATTCTCTTCGCATAGTCCGACACGGGGGAATTGAATATATCAAGACTTTTTCCGTCGAGCCTCGTCTGCGGATGAAACTCGCACAGACCGGGGATAGAAAAATCAAAGCTTAAGTGCAGCCCGTCCTCATGTTCGCTGACGGAATAGCCGCTGTAGACAAACTGCGGATATTCCCGGCGAAGCTCATCAAAGCGTCCGCTCATAGCAAGACCTCTTTCTGCATAAATATAACTTCGGACACCGCACGGCATCCTAATCCACGATAGATTATATCAGAACAAACGGCAAAATTCAATCGGATACGCTTGACAAAACCAAAGCGATGCGCTATACTGTCCGAAGCGATAGGGGAGTAATCGGCGCTGATTTGCGGCGCAGCAGGGTCAACATACTGATCTATATCTGGTCCTGCTATGGAGAGGCTTTCGCCTCTTTAATTGATGAGACTTATCTGCGCAAAGGGCGCAGGTGGGTCTTTTTTTGTTCCCTGCCCCGAAAAAACGGAGGAATCAATATGGGTTTAGCTGAACTTTTCATTCTCGCAGTCGGTCTTTCAATGGACGCGTTCGCCGTCTCGATATGCAAGGGCGTATGTCTGAAAAAGGCGAGCCTCGGGCAGAGCGCGACAGTCGGCGCGTATTTCGGCATCTTCCAGGCTCTTATGCCGATAATCGGTTATTTCCTCGGCACGGGCTTTGCCGACAAGATCGAGCGATACGACCACTGGGTGGCTTTCGTGCTTCTTCTCATTCTCGGCGGCAAGATGTTCATCGAGAGCTTCAAAAAAGAAGAAGTCGAGCGCGACGCCGCGGGCAACGACCGCGACGAGCTGAAATTTACAAAGATGCTCGTCCTCGCGATAGCGACAAGCATCGACGCGCTCGCAGTCGGGATCACGCTCGCTTTTCTCAAGGTCAATATCTGGGCTGCCGCCTCGTTTATCGGCGTGACGACATTTATCATCTCCGCCGCGGGAGTCAAGATAGGTCATGTTTTCGGCGAGAAATACACGAACAAAGCGGAGCTTGCCGGCGGACTTATTCTCATGGCCATCGGCGTCAAGATACTCCTCGAGCACCTCGGGGTTATAAATTTTTAAATTATAAAAAAGCATCAGCCGCAGAGAGTATAAAAGCTCCCTGCGGCTGATGTTATATCAGATATAATTGTAAAGCAGGTTGTTAAACAGAATTTAAACTGCGCAGAGAAAAATCCGCCCCGAGGGTACAGAGAGCGGATTTTTGGGATGGAAATGAGCGAAGCTCAGAGACATTGTAAACAAGCTTAGAAATGTCAATATGCGCGCCGGTAAAGCAATCGTTTCAATAAGCAAATAAGAACACGCCCCGGACAAGATTTGCAATATTGCAAATCAGCACAATCGTGTAAGGGCGGATATCATCTACCCGCGAAATCTGTACAATTTTATCGACGCACCGCTGCCGCGACGGCGGCACGAAATCCTTGTAAAGGTTTATTTTGCCGACCGTAGGAGCGAACTTCGTTTGCCCGTTTTTGAAGTCTATATAGCGGCAAGCGGCTGACAAATCGTTTCGCTTGCACCATCTCGAAACCCCCGTGACGCTCACGCGTCAAAGGGTCGTCGAGGTCGCCGACCCCTACAAACCGCTCAACGAGACCCCGGAACACATAGCCTGCGGCTTTCAATTAGTTTAGTAAACACTGCGGCGCGGTTATTGAAGGTTTGATTACAAAAATTAGTTGAGTCGCTTGCTTTTACTTTGCTATAGCTCGAGCGATACACAAATTCCAATTCGTCAAACCGGGATAAATGTCGCACTTCTATACACCTTGCAGCAACATAAAACCGACCCATAAATCATAGGTCGGTTTAACTGTTTTTTATGAACACTTCGCTAATGCAACCGCCCTTATCCCGCTGCCATTTCAATCTCCGTCGCGCTTCTATGCTCTGCGGCATAGAATATAGTGCCGAATAATCGGCAGAAACGACGGAGGAGAGGGGAAAATGAATATAAAACGAAGACTCACGGGCGCGGCGGCGGTGCTTCTCGCCTGCATCGCGGCGCTTGTTTTTGCCGCGCTCGTCCCGGCGCGGGCGATTCCGCCGTCGGGCGGGCGGCAGTACCGCGGGATAGATATAAGCGAATTTCAGGGCGAGATAGATTTTGAAGAGGTGAGACGCAGCGGAATAGAGGCGGTGTATATCCGCGTCGGCGCAGGGGAATATACCGACGAATACTTCGCCGAAAACTACGAACGGGCAAAGGCGGCTGGACTGAAAATCGGCTTCTATCACTATGTCACCGCCCGCTCGGTCGAAGAGGGGCGCAGGCAGGCGCGGTTCTTTGCTTCCCTTGCCGCCGGGCGCGAGCCGGATATTCGCCTTGCGATGGATTTTGAATATTTCGGTTCACTCTCCGTTTCGCAGATAAATGCGATATCAGAAGCTTATCTCGATGAGCTGACCGCGCTGACAAGGCGGGAAGCCGTGATATACAGCGACCTTTCAAACGCGAGGAATATATTCAGCCGCGCGCTCGCCGAAAAATATCCGCTCTGGGCGGCGCAGTACGGCGCAGACGAGCCGTCGGCAAACGGAAAATGGCGCGAGTGGGTCGGATTCCAGTATACGGACGAGGGCAGAGTCGGCGGCATCTACGGCAACGTTGACCGAGATATCTTCACCGAGGGGATATTCCTCTCCGATTCGGGGCGCATCGACGGCGAAAAGCGAACCACCGTCCGCGCGCGAACTCGGACGCTCACTATATATGTCCGCGCGGGCGACACGCTCTGGGCGATAGCGAGGGAATACGGCACGACAGTCGAGGCAATTGCCCGAGAGAACAGAATAGTCGACCCCAACAGGATATTCGCGGGCGAGCGGCTGAGAATAACCCTGCCCGCGCGCGGCAGCGGCGAGGAAATATACACCGTCCGACGCGGCGACACGCCGATATCAATAGCCGGGAAGTTCGGCGTCACGCTCTCCGCTCTTGAAGACAGGAATGGACTCGAACGCGGCGAAACGATATACGCGGGGGATAAGCTCTCGATACCGGGAGCGAGAATGTCGGGCGAATTTTATGTCGTGCGCCCGGGCGACACGCTCTTTTATATATCCCGCCGCACGGGCGTTCCGATAAGGACGCTGATTGGGATAAACAGAATAAAGGACCCCGACCTGATATACGCGGGCGAACATCTGAAGCTCAGCGCGCAGAAAAGCCCATTCTGATGAAAAAAAGTATTGAAATATACGGCCGAATAGTATAAAATAAATGTGTAAGTCTAAAATATCGGAGGAGACAATATGGTTTCAGCAGGCGATTTCAGAAACGGCGTGACGTTTGAGATGGACGGCGATGTCTATCAGATCATAGAGTTCCAGCACGTCAAGCCCGGCAAAGGCGCGGCATTCGTCAGAACCAAGATAAGAAACGTTATCGCGGGTTCGGTCGTTGAGCGCACATTCAACCCCACGGAGAAATTCCCCACCGCTTATATCGAGCGCAAGGAGATGGAGTATTCCTATAACGACGGCGATCTTTATTATTTCATGGATCCCGAGAGCTATGAGCTCATCCCGATAAACAAGAGCGACCTCTCCGACAACTTCAAGTTCGTCAAGGAGAACACCGTTTGCAAGATCCTTTCCTACAAGGGCAATGTTTTCGGCGTTGAGCCCCCCACAAGCGTTACTCTCGAAGTCACCCAGACCGACCCCGGCTTCAAGGGCGACACCGCGACAAACGCCACCAAGCCCGCAGTGCTTGAGACCGGCGCAGAGATCAAGGTTCCGCTGTTCATCGAAGAGGGCGAGATGGTTATTGTTGACACCCGCACCGGCGAGTATCTGAGCAGAGCGTAAGATTCCGTAATTCAAAAGCCGACGGCTGTTTTTGAAAGGAGAAAGCAAAATGACAGTTACTGAGAAAGTTGCTTATATCAAAGGTCTTGTCGACGGTCTCGACCTCGACGCAAAGAAGGACGAAGTCAAGGTCATCAAGGCTATTATCGAGCTTCTTGACGACATGGCTATGAGCGTTTCGGATCTCGAAGAGGGTCTCGATATTGTCAGCGATCAGGTTGACGAAATAGACGAGGATCTCTCCGATCTCGAGGGCTATGTCTACGAGGACGATGACGACTGCTGCTGCGGCGACGACGATTGCTATGAGATCGAGTGCCCCAACTGCGGCGAGACTATCTGCGTCGATGACGGCATCCTTGAGGACGGAAGCATTGACTGCCCCAACTGCGGCACTCTGCTCGAGTTCGATTTCGATGACGATTGCTGCTGCGGCGATGACGACTGCGACTGCGATCACGACGACTGATAAAAATCAAAAAGCAATGCCGCTGCGCGCCGCTCTTGCGGCGCGCAGTTTTGTTTTATCAGGCGGGAGTTTCGCTTCGCTCAAAGTAAGTAGGGGCGGATATCATCCGCCCGCAAAGTTTGCACAAAATTATTGACACAGAACTTGCAGGGTGCGGCGACCCGACGCACCGTTGCCGCGGCAGCGACAAAAAAATCTCGTAAAGATTTCATTTTACCGACCGTAGGGGCGAACTTTGTGTCAAGAGAAACATGGTAAAC
>DKDF01000087.1:8234-10026 GCA_002451755.1 Ruminococcaceae bacterium UBA6855 | reverse complement strand
TGTTGAACGCCTTGCAGAACTCGTCATAGCCGCCGAGGAAATTGAGGCTGAATTTTATCAGACCGATATCGTCGCCGTCTCTTTCGGCTATAAGACGGCCTGTTGAAACATACTGCTCGCATTTGAGAGAATCAAAATCCGAGATCGGATAAGAGCGTATCTCCCTGAGCTCATATTCGGACTTGATTTTCTTGTTTCCGCGCTTTTTTGTGACTTTCTCATCGCCGAGGATGAAATATATCCCCTTGTCGTCAAGGGCTGTCCACGCAGTGAGATAACAGCCGTCGAAATCCATATCGCTTTCAACAACTTTTATAAAGCCGTCGGTCTCAAGACCGTTTCTCCTGACCGCCGCATCGATATCGTCGGGCAGTCGGTCGGGAGCCTTTCGCTTCGGCGGTTCGGGTCTGCCGAGCATACGGCGCAATTTTCTTTTTATTTTTTTCTTGAAGTTATTCATAGTCACTCCGAAAAAATAATCAAAAAAAGCGGACAGCCGGCGGCCGTCCGCAAATCACCTTATGAAAGAATACACGGGGCGCAGTATATATGATAATTTATTTTACGCTCTGTCATAAGATGCGCTCCCCTTTCTTTGATATAGCTTTTAAATGATAGCATGATAAAAAGCGGATGTCAACCGAAATATCAGTCGATATAATCGAGTATCATCGGTTGCTCCGCAGGCTTTTTATCTCCGATTGAGACAGCGGAAAGATAACAGGACTCGGCACCGTCGAGGCGGCTCTCGTCGTCCGCAAAGAGCGTTGCGAGCAGTTCGCCGTGTTTTACAAAATCGCCCGTCTTTGCGGCTATTATAATACCTGCCGCGTGGTCAATATCATCCTCTTTTTTCTCTCTGCCCGCTCCGAGCAGAACGGCGGTCAAGCCTATCTTCTCGGAATCCATGTGGGTTATATATCCGTCCGCAGGTGCATACACCTCGCGGCTGAAAGAAGCTTTTCTAAATTTTGAAGTATCTTCGATATATGAGACATCGCCGCCCTGCAATTTGACCATCATTTCAAAACGCTTGAGCGCTTCGCCGCTTTCAACGGCTTCGTCAACAAGCCTGCCGCACTCGTTTTTGTCGCCTATACCTGCGAGCATCAGCATTCTGCACGAAAGCTCGCGGCAGACTGTCCAAAGATCGCCCGATGTTTTGCCCTTGAGTATCTCGACGGACTCAATGACCTCAAGCGAGTTGCCGACCGCGCTCCCGAGCGGGGAATCCATATTTGTTATCAGAGCGGCTGTTCTGACACCCGCTCCCCTGCCGATATCGACCATCGTGCGCGCAAGCAGACGGGAATCGTCGAGCGTTTTCATAAAAGACCCGCTCCCGGTTTTGACATCGAGGAGGATACAATCCGAGCCGTCGGCGAGCTTCTTGCTCATGATGCTTGAGGCTATGAGCGGTATGCTGTCAACGGTTGCGGTGACGTCACGCAGGGCGTAAAGCTTTTTGTCGGCGGGGCACATATTCCCGCTCTGTCCCGTGACGCTCAGTCCGCAGGTTTCAACAGTCTCGCGCATCTCCTGCGGAGATATCGAAGTGCGAAAGCCGGGTATAGATTCAAGCTTATCGACCGTTCCGCCAGTGTGACCGAGTCCTCTGCCGGACATTTTCGCCACTTTCACGCCGCACGCCGCGACTATCGGAGCGACTATGAGCGTAGTTTTATCGCCCACGCCGCCTGTCGAATGTTTATCGACCTTGACGCCGCTTATCCCGCTGAGATCGGCTTTGTCTCCGGAATCGCGCATTGCGAGAGTCAGCGCGACCGTCTCG
>DKDF01000087.1:4890-8182 GCA_002451755.1 Ruminococcaceae bacterium UBA6855 | reverse complement strand
CCGCCATGGCGAACGCCGAAAGCTGATAATCCGGCACTTCGCCTGAGACACAGCCGTTGATTATATAAGATATCTCTTCGGCGGTCAGCTCGCCGCCGTCACGCTTTTTGCGGATAAGTTCGGGCATATACATAAAAACACCTCAGTTCGTGAAGATAAGTACATGGTTGAGTGAGAATATAGAGGACAATTCCTGATCATCGCCGAGGACTATGTTCTTGGCATCGTCGGCGGTGACAAGCGACGATATCATTGTCGGATCAGCTTTGACACGTTCGATTATAGCGTCGTAATCCGACTGGGTAAACAGAGAGAACAGCGAGCGCTGAAGATCAAGCCGCACGCCGTCATCGGCTATGCCGTAAGTTACCGAGCGTCCGCCTTTGAAGCTGCCGTCCTTTACTTCGGCGAGAGCTCTGTAAACACTCGTTGAAACCGATTTTTCCGCGCTGGTCAAAACGGAATCGGAAACATAGGATTTGTCCGTATCGGCACCGATAACCCAGCTTCCGACATTGCGCTCCGCAACGCCCGCGACGGTTGCAAATGTCTTTGTTCCGCAGGCAAATATGACCTGCGTACCGGTCGAGAACCACGACTTTGCACGCGCTTCGACATCGTCCTCATTCTCGTCGGTCTTGAGGAAATTCACTTTTATCTCGACCGACATAACTTCGAGCATCAGGTCTTCGGCGGCGCGTTCGGCGCCCTGAATGAAGCCGAAGCAGTAATTGACATAATCATCGGACGGGTTGCTGCCCTGAAAGCCGAGATACTGAAACCCGTTCGACACCGAAGCGTAGCCCGCAAGGTATCCTGCGTCGAGAGTCGAATATCCGACGGCAAGCACATTTGAGGGCAGATTTTTCTCCTCGCAGTCGATGATGATAAACTTAACATCGTCCCAACGCTCAGCCGCCTTTATAACAGCATCGCAGAATTCGTCGCCGTGACAGACTATCGCCTTCGCGCCGTGGTTTATTGCTTTCTTAATCGCTTTGAAGAAATATTTTGTGCCGTGCTGAGACGGTCTGTAATATTTGCAGTTGACGCCGTAATCGGCGGCGTAGCTCCTGACGCCGTCCCACACGGCGGAATTGTATGATCTGTCATAGATATCGCCGACATCGGTGATGAACACCGCGTCGTACTTTTCGCGCTTTGAGCAGGCGCAGAGGCTCAAGAGCATCGCCGCCGCACAAAGGACAGATATTATACGCCGAAAGTTTTTCAAGGCTGTTTCTCCTGTTTCAGATTTGCCGGACCGAACGAGCCCGGCAGAAGCTCGCTGAGCTTGAACGAATGAAGTCCATGCTCGGTGCTGCAGATTATCTCGAAATTTTCACAGTCGCAGAACTCCGCCATCACCTGACGGCAGACTCCACAGGGCGTACACGCGTCAATGCCGTCTTTTCCGCCGGCGACGGCTATTGCGCGAAAATCGCGCTTACCGTCCGACACGGCTTTGAAAAAGGCGGTGCGCTCGGCGCAGACGGTCGGAGTATACGCGGCGTTTTCGATATTGCAGCCGGTATATACCGATCCGTCGGAGCAGAGAAGCGCCGCGCCGACGCTGTAGCCGGAATAGGGCGAGTATGATTTGAGACGGGCTTCGGCGGCTTTTTTGAAGAGTTCGCTGCGTTCGTTATCGGTCATATATCCGACACCTCCCGCAGAAAGCTCTCGCCGCTTTTAAGCGCAGGCAAGCCGAAGCAATCGAGCACAGACGCCGAGATATCGGCAAAAGTCGTGCGCGTTCCGATATTCACCCCGGCTTTTATCTCATCGCCGCAGACGATTATCGGGATATATTCGCGCGAGTGGTCGGTGCTCGGGGTTGACGGATCGCAGCCGTGATCGGCAGTTATTATGAGCACATCGTCAGGGCGCATATTTTCAAGAAATCTGCCGAGATATTCGTCGAACTCGGTCAGGGCTTTTGCATAGCCGTCAACATCGTTTCTGTGTCCGTAGAGCATATCGAAATCGACGAGATTGACAAAGCAGAGACCGTTGAAATCCTCTTTTTGAAGCTCGAGCGTTTTCTCCATGCCGTCGGCGTTATTTTTGTTGATTCCCCTGTGATCGGTAATGCCGCGGGAGGCGAAGATATCATTTATCTTGCCGACGGATATGACATCGAAGCCAAAAGTTTTAAGGCGGTCGAGCATTGTCTCCCCGGTCGGTTCAAGGGAAAAATCATGCCTGCCGGAGGTTCTGTAAAAGTTCGGATATTCGCCTCTGAACGGGCGGGCTATAACTCTGCCGACGGCAAGCTCGTCTTTGAGCATACCGCGGGCTTTGCGGCAGATATCATAGAGCTCTTCGAGCGGAACTATATCCTCGTGGGCGGCTATCTGAAAGACGCTGTCCGCGGAGGTATAGACAATGAGATCCCCGGTCTCCATATGCTGCCTGCCGTAGTCGAGAATGACCTGCGTGCCCGAATATGGCTTGTTGCAGAGCACGCCGCGCCCGGTAAGGCGCGAGAACTCGTCGATAGCATACTGCGGGAAGCCGTCCGGGAAAGTCGGCATAGGCTTTTCGGACACAACTCCGGCTATCTCCCAATGACCTGTAGTTGTATCCTTTCCGGCAGAACGCTCGGCGGCTCTGCCGAATGCGCCGCGCGGCGACTCAACCGCGCCTTTGGGCGAGACTCCGTCGATATTGAAAAGACCGAGAGCACGCATATTCGGCACATCAAGATATTCGGAGCGGCTGACCGCACCGAAGGTGTCGCTGCCGCAGTCGCCGTATTTTTCGGCATCGGGCAGTTCACCGATACCGAAAGAGTCGAGAACTATAAGAAAAACTCGCTTTGTTTTCAAAAATATCACTCCGTTTAAAGAGTATTGAGGGCTATCTCTATCATTTCATCAAAGCTCTGCTCACGCTCTGCGGGCGAGCATTCGCCGCTCGTCGGATCCATGGGCAGGTCGGATATGGTGCAGATGCACAGCGCATTCTTGCCGGAGCGCGCGGCGTTCATATAGAGCGCGGCTGCCTCCATTTCGACTGCCAAAACGCCCATTTTGCGCCACAGCTCAAAGCTCGGGATATCCTCATAAAAAGTATCGGACGAAATAATATTGCCGACCACAGGCTCTTTGCCCAGCTTTCTCGCGGCGGACACCGCTTTTTCGAGCAGAGAGAATGACGCTATCGGCGCAAACGCACCGGGCAGACCGAACTGGTGGGCGAAATTCGAATTGGTGCACGCGCCCGCTCCTATAACAACATCGCGCAGTTTAAGTCCGGGGGCTATGCCGCCGGCGGAACCGACGCGGAT
>DKDF01000087.1:4691-4833 GCA_002451755.1 Ruminococcaceae bacterium UBA6855 | reverse complement strand
CCGGACGCCATGACGGAGACAGGCTTTCCGCGATAAGTTCCGGTATAGCCCTGAACGCCCCTGACATTGTTGACAAGGCGGGCATCATCGATAAAATTCTCGGCGATATACTTCGCCCTGAGCGGATCGCCGGGCATGAGGA
>DKDF01000087.1:3202-4633 GCA_002451755.1 Ruminococcaceae bacterium UBA6855 | reverse complement strand
TGGCGAAATCGCCTTTGTTTGCGGTGTTATGTGCAGTTGACATATCGGTTCTCCTTTCAATATCCGGACGCGTCAAGACCTTTGGCGAGCTTGACTATTCTGCTCGTGCCGAGCCTGTCGCAGCCGAGGGCTATGAACTTTTCCGCATCGTCGAGACTGCTGATGCCGCCTGCGGCTTTCATTTTCACATTGCTTCCTATATGCTCCGAAAAGAGCTTTATATCATCGAATGTTGCGCCGCCGAGAGAAAATCCGGTCGAGGTTTTTATATAATCCGCGCCCGAGCGGGTAACTATCTCGCACATTGCTATTTTTTCATTTTCGGTCAGCAGACAGGTTTCGATAATGACTTTCAATATCTTACCCTCGCACGCGGCGCGAACCGCCTTTATCTCATTCTCGACATATACGGTATTGCCGGATTTGAGTTCGCCGACATTTATGACCATGTCTATCTCATCCGCGCCGTTTGCAACGGCATCTTCCGTCTCGAAGACCTTGGCGGCGGTAGTGTTATAGCCGTTCGGGAAGCCGATGACGGTGCATATCTTCACCCTGTCCCCGACATATTCTTTAGCTCTTTTGACAAACGCGGGCGGGATGCACGCGCTCGCCGTGCCGAATTTTTCGGCGTCGATAAGTATCTGTTCGATATCGCTCCACCCGGCAGTAACTCCGAGCAGGGTGTGATCGACTTTTTTGAGAATTTCTCTGATGTCCATTTTCTGTTCCTCCGTTGTGTTTTCTGCGGTAAAAAACAAAGCTGTGCTTTGTCAAAAATCCGTACAAATCATATGATGTACAGAGGGATGCCTCATAAAAAGCAAGATAAAGGAGTAATGTTCCGATATGAATTACAACAACCGAAGCGCCGGGAGCTGCTCCTGCTCCGTGCGCGAGGCGATGACTCCGTTCCCCGAGGACTACAGCGTCGCCATGGCATATGTTCCGATACAGACGGATATAAGCGTATACGACGAGATGAAAGCCCTTGAAGTCGGTACGCTCTTCCCCGTCCTTAACAAGCCGTTCAATCCTGCGAGGTGTTCGAGATGACAAAGCGCGAGACTATGCTCAGGCGGCTGAGCGCCGCACAGTTCACGCAGTGGGAACTGCATCTCTATCTTGACACCCACCCGTCCGATCTCCAGGCACTCGCGCTGTTTCGCAAATGCGACGCGCGGTACAGGGCGCTCAGAAGCGAGTATGAGGCTCAGTTCGGCGCGCTCACGGCGCTCGACGCGACAGGCGCAGAGTGGCTCAAAGACCCGTGGCCGTGGGATGCAGAGGAGTGTGGCTGCTGATGTTTGTATATGAAAAGAAGCTTCAGTATCCGGTAAAGATAGCAAATCCGAACCCGAAATACGCGAAGATAATACTCGACCAATACGGCGGACCCGACGGGGAGCTCGGCGCATCGCTCCGCTATCT
>DKDF01000087.1:2858-3128 GCA_002451755.1 Ruminococcaceae bacterium UBA6855 | reverse complement strand
ATATAGGCACCGAGGAGCTCGGGCATCTTGAGATGATAGGCGCGATAGTCTATCAGCTGACAAGAAATCTTACGCCCGAGGAGATAAAGAAAGGCGGATTCGACGCATATTTCGTCACCCACACCGCCGGAGTATATCCCGCAGGGGCAAACGGAATGCCCTACAGCGCGGGTTCGATGCAGTGCAAGGGCGACACGATAGCCGATCTGATGGAAGACATGGCTGCCGAGCAGAAAGCGAGAGTCACATATGACAACATTCTGCGCCTTG
>DKDF01000087.1:0-2805 GCA_002451755.1 Ruminococcaceae bacterium UBA6855 | reverse complement strand
TCCTGCGCGAACGCGAAATAGTTCACTTCCAGCGGTTCGGCGAGGGGCTGCGCACAGTCACCGACCGGCTCAACTCGAAGAACTACTATTCTTTCAACCCGTCGTTTGACAAATGCTGAAAATATAAACTCAAGGGAGCCTCAACGTTCAACGCGCCGAGGCTCCCAAAAATCTGCTTATTTTACGAAGCTGACGGCGACATTTTCAAAAGTCTCCCCGCCCGCAAGGAAAGCGGAAAAGTCGTTCTTCACCTCAAGCGTTCCGCCGCTCTTCATGGAATTGACGAGCTTGACATACTCGCCCTCGGTGAACTTTTCGAACTTAGATGTTGCAAAAGGCAGACCGACGGCATTGTCGTCAACACCGAGGTTTGAAGAGAGTCCGCCGACGAGCACCCACTTGCCCGCATAGAACGAGGTGAGTATCTTCTGCACACCCGAGCTGAGCCCTTTCATTGCCGAGGTTATAACAGTATCGGATACGGACGACTGATCGACATCGACGCCGATGGACTTGCCGTTATTCGCCAAAGCCGCTTCAAAGACAGAATCGCACATCTCACCGCCGCAGGAGAAGATGCACTCCGTGCCGGACTTGTACCATTCGTTGACCATATTCTGAAGCTCGGAAGAAGCCGAGAAATTATCGCCGTAGCGGTAGCTGTACTTCATCTCGACAACAACGCCCGTAAGTTTTGCCGCGTCGTTCGCGCCCTGGACAAAGCCGTAGCCGAATCTGTTGACGGACGGGTTATTGCCCGCTCCGCCGCCGACAAAGCCGAGCTTTGTATTGCCCTCGGTAACTGCGGCGTAGCCCGCGAGATAGCCGCACTGTTCCTCTTTAAATGCAACTGCCGCGACATTCGAGAGAGCCTGTCCGTCGCCGTTGGTGAGGACATAACCGTCGACAAAGATAAACTTTGTGTCGGGATTTTCCGCCGCGGCTCGTTTGAGAGCGTTCTCCTGCTCATAGCCGGTGGCGACGATTATATTCGCGCCGCCTTTTATCGCTTCGATAAACGCATTGTATCTGTCGTCATCGGAAGCTTTGTTGCCGTTTCTGGGCTGATAATATTTATACGACTTGCCGTTTTTATAGGCAAAGAGCTTGACACCATCCCAAGTTCCCTGGTTGAAGGATTTATCTTTGAGCCTGCCGACATTCGTGACCATTGCTATTTCATATTTTCCGTCTTTCGAGGTCATGGTATCGGCAATTTCATCTGCCGAAATTATCTGACTGTCTCCCGCCTCGGTCGAGAGACGACTTTTATTGCATGCGGTAAGGGCGGCGCAGCCGAAAAGCATAAGCACCGCAAGAAGTGCCGCAAGGGACTTCTTCATTGTAAAACCTCCTATATAGGACTCACGCGTCCGTTTCGATTGTTTATTATATCATTTAAGCGCCCTTAAATCAACAAAGTTTTGTGAAAAATTTATATGATATATATAGTTATAACCACAGAAGAAAAATATATTACATTTTACAAATCGGGATTTTAAAGGCACGAAAGATTGATTTTAAGGCTCGCAGATGATATAATCAAGAAAAATATCAAGCGAGGTTTTCATCAGATGCACCCTATAGTCGCTTTTTGCAGACGCAATTTGAACGCTCTCGGGCTCGAGCTCTACAGCATCGCATATCCCCTGCTCCCGAAGGACAGGCGCGACTGGCTGTTTGAGAAAAATGTTAATATAGTTCCCGCCGAGACTGGCGTGAAGATAATATACAAAGACGAAGAGAGCGTCACAATAGGCAAATTCAACAAGGACGGCACATATTCGGACAAGCCGTTCCGCATACTCACGACAACCGACATTCATCTCGGTGACACGCCCTCTCTGCGCCGCAAGGCGATGCAGATGCTCGCAAATCATATTGCGCAGGCAAAGCCCGATCTTGTGATATTCACGGGAGATATAATACTCTCGAAGTTCCAGCAGCTTGACGCGGTTCAGTTCGCGCGCTTCATGGAAAAGACGGGAGTGTACTGGGCAATCGTCTTCGGCAATCACGAGGTTCGCGAGGAAAAGGGCTTCTACAAATGGCTCATGCTCGACTCCATGCGCCGCTATCCGCACTGCCTCGCGCTCCACGGCGACGACAGTCTCTACGGCTACGGCAACTACAGAATAGACATCAAAAACGGCGAAAACTCTCTGCTCCAGAGCCTGTATCTCTTCGACTCCGGGCGCGACATACGCGAGAGATATTACAAAGACTACGGAGTGCCCGAGGGCATGAAGGGCTACGATTTCTTAAAGCCGGAGCAGATAGAGTGGTACAAAAACTGCGTGCGCAGGACGGAAGAAAAATACGGAAAAGTAAAATCTATGATGTATTTTCATATTCCCCTGCCGGAGTTTGAGCATGTTATGAAGCTCGACGAAAACGGACAGTATGTTCCGACGGGCGAAGCGAAGATTTTCTACGGCGGGATGTATGAATCCGTCGGCTGTTCGCCGTTCAACAGCGGAATGTTTGACGCCATATGCGAGCTTGGCAGCACTCAGGCAGTCTACTGCGGACACGACCATGTCAACGACTTCTGCGCGAACTACAACGGAGTCTGCTTCATATACAGCCAGTGCGGCGGATACGAGACATACACCATGGGCACGAACTTCGGCTGGCCGGAGGAAAAGTGGATGCAGGGCGTGACGATAACGAAGATTCTGCCCGACGGCAGCATAACGGTCGGCAGGCGCTTCAACCGCGATTATCTCAAGCGTCCCGAGCAGTTCAACGCCGAAAAACAGGCATACGAAGAAAGCAAGAGGAAATAGCGTGAAAGAAATATTT
>DKDF01000040.1 GCA_002451755.1 Ruminococcaceae bacterium UBA6855 | reverse complement strand
AGATAGCGCTTCAAGCGAAATCCCGACGCCGGGGGCGATAGCGCAGCCGCAGAAAGAGCCGCTCTCGTCGATAACATTGATTTTTGTTGCAGTTCCGAGGTCGATAACAAAGCACGGCAGTTCATAGAGATTTGCCGCCGCAACAGAAGCGGCAACAAGATCCGCGCCAGCCTGTGACGGGTCGTCGGCCAGAATGTTTATCCCTGTTTTGACTCCGGGACCCAGAACAATGGGTTCGCTGCCGGTTATGCGCTTTGCGGCGTGCGATACAGCGCCCGTCAGCTCCGGCACAACGGAGCTTATCGCGCATCCGGTAAACTCGTCAAAACCGTAGCCGTAGAGATCGAAAATGCTCTTGAGCTCAATGGCATACTGATCCTCAGTGCGCGAACGGTCGGTGGCGAGTCTCGAAACGAACTTCAGCTCTTCGCCGCTGTATGCGCCGATTGTTAAATTGGTGTTGCCGATGTCGATAGTCAGAAGCAATCCGATCACCTCGTGAAAAGCGTTGTTTTAACTGATTTGATTATACACTATAACGCGGGAAAAAGCAAACTTATAATAAATTTCACTGTTTATTTTCGCGGCGCATTATGGTATAATTGTCCGCAGAAAGGAATGAGACCCGTTATGCTGTGTAATTTGTGCCCGCGACACTGCGGAGTTGACCGCGATGTTTCGCAGGGATATTGCATGAGCCCGAATACATTAAAGCTCGCGCGGGCGGCGCTGCATTTTTGGGAGGAGCCGTGCATCAGCGGCACGAAAGGTTCGGGCACAGTGTTCTTCTGCGGGTGCAATCTCAGGTGCGTGTATTGCCAGAACAGCGAGATAAGCGGCGGGGGAGCGGGCATCCCCATGAGTGACAAAGATGTTATGCGTACTTTCGACAGGCTCATTGAAAAGGGCGCGCACAATCTCAATCTCGTTACCCCGACCCATTATGCGGATTCCGTGGCGCGGATACTCGAAAAATATCATTCGCCCGTGCCTGTTGTGTATAACTGCGGCGGATATGAGTCTATGGAAACGCTCAAAATGCTCGAGGGTCTTGTTAATATATATCTGCCCGATTTCAAATATGCCGACGCGGCTCTTGCGGCTGAATATTCACACGCGCCGGACTATTTCGAGCGTGCGTCCGAGGCAATTAAAGAGATGAACAGGCAGGTTGGAGCGCTCAAACTCGACTCCGACGGCATAGCCGAACGCGGCCTTATCATACGCCACCTTGTGCTTCCGGGAGCCGTTTCAAATACGAAAAAGGTGCTTCGCTGGATAAAGGAAAATCTGCCGGAGGGAACGGTAGTCAGCCTGATGAGCCAGTATACGCCGTGTGCGAAAGCTGCGGAGCATCCGCCTCTTGACAGGCGCATTTCCAAATACGAATATGAAATAGCGCTCGATGCAATGATCGACCTCGGCTTTGACAACGGGTATGTGCAGAGCCGCCGTTCGGCGCAGAAAGATTTTATTCCGGATTTTCAGTCCCATGAGGGACTCTTATAAATATTGTTGACCGAAAGGGAGTTTTGATATGACAGGTTTTATCGGAGCGGGCAATATGGCAAATGCCATTATAAAAGGCATGGTGTCGTCCGGTGCGGCAGAGGGAAAAGATATAGCAGTCTATGATATCCACCCCGAAAAGCGCGAAAAGGCGGCCGCGGATTACGGAGTCAATGCGGCGTCAAGCCTTGAAGAACTTGTGAGCGGGTGCAGCGAGATAGTTGTTGCAATCAAGCCTTACGGCTTTGAAAAACTGCTCGGCGGACTTGATGCTCGGCTCAAAGAGCACGACCCGCTTATAATTTCCATAGCTGCGGGTAAGACTATTGAAACTATTTCATCGTATCTCAGCTATGAACCCGCACTTGTGCGCGTCATGCCGAATATAAACGCCACGATAGGTGCATCCATGAGTGCATACTGTGCGAACAGCCGAGTCAGTGCGGAACAGAAAGCATTTGTTGCAAAGCTTTGTTCATCCATCGGCGAAGCGGTCGAGCTCGACGAAAAATTCTTTTCGGCTTTCGGCGTTATCGGCGGCGCAGCTCCTGCGTTTGCCTATATGTTCATCGACGAGCTTGCGCGCGGCGGAGTTAAAATAGGCATGAACAAACAGATTGCGCTGAAAGTTGCGGCTCAGACTGTGCTCGGCAGCGCGAAGATGATCGCTGAGAGCGGGGAGCATCCTTATGCTCTTGTGGATAAAGTCTGCTCGCCCGGCGGAACTACTATCGAGGGCGTGGCGGCGCTCAATGAAAACGGATTTGCAAACGCCGTTATGCAGGCTGTGACGGCAACATACGAAAAGGATCTGAAACTCTCCGGCAAATAAAAAGCGGAGAGGATGAATATATCAATAATTGTACGGAGGTATAAACAATGGCATTACCGGTAGCACTTCAGCTCTACAGCGTCAGAGACGAGCTTGAAGCAGATTTTGAGGGCACTATAGCAAAGGTCAAGGAGTTTGGCTATGACGGAGTCGAATTCGCGGGACTTTACGGCAAAAGTGCAGAGCAGGTCAAGAAGATTCTTGCCGACGCAGGGCTCACTCCCGTTTCGGCTCATGTTCCGCTCGACGAACTGCTCCCAGATACACAGGCAGTCGTCGCAACCTATAAGGAGATAGGCTGCAAATATATTGCTGTGCCTTATCTTCCCGAGGACAGACGCCCCGGAACAGAGGGCTTTGACCGCACGATAGAGGACATAAAGAAGATTGCCGATGTCTGTAATGAGCAGGGCATTCAGCTTCTTTATCATAACCATGATTTTGAGTTCAAAAAGCTTGACGGCAAATATGCGCTTGATATCCTTTATTCAGATGTTACCGCCGACAGACTCCAGACCGAGATTGACACTTGCTGGGTCGGCGTTGCAGGAGAAGATCCCGCATCGTATGTTCTCAAATACAGCGGCAGAGCACCCGTTGTCCATCTCAAGGATTACTATATGCAGGGCAAGGAGAAGCCGAAGAAGCTCTATGAGCTTATCGGCATAGAAGATGACGGCGAGAGCGCGTCAGAAGAAGCGTTCGGATTCAGACCCGTCGGCTACGGCGTTCAGAATATGCCCGCTATACTCGATGCATCCGAAAAAGCGGGAGCAGAGTGGGTCGTTGTCGAGCAGGACAGACCCGCACCCGGGGACGCTCCCATTAACTCAGTAAAACTCAGCCGCGAGTACCTCAAAACACTTGGTTGGTAAAATAATAAATATCAAAAGAAAGAAGGTAACGGAACATGAGCACCAATAAGTGCTGGTATAAAGAGATGGCAGTATACCAGATTTGGCCGCGAAGCTTCTGCGACGGAAACGGCGACGGCATCGGTGATATCAAAGGTATCATGTCAAAGCTCGATTACATAAAGAGCCTCGGTGTTGACGCTATCTGGTTCTCTCCGCTCTATAAGTCTCCTCAGGAGGATATGGGCTACGATATAGCCGACTACAAGGATATCGCCGAGGAGTACGGCACGCTTGACGAGTTCAAAGAACTGCTTGAGGCTATCCATGCAAGAGGCATGAAGGTTATAATGGATCTTGTCATAAACCATACCTCAAATCAGCATAAGTGGTTCCTTGAGAGCATGAAAAGCAAGGATAACCCCTATCACGACTATTATTTCTGGCGCGACGGCAAAAAGGGCGGCAAGAAGCCTCCGAATAACTGGCTTTCGACTTTCTCGGGTCCCGCATGGAAATATAACGAAGATCTCAATCAGTATTATCTCCATCTCTTTGCCGAGGGTCAGCCCGATCTCAATATGGATAACCCCAAGGTTCGCGAAGAGATAAAAGATATCATGCGCTTCTGGCTCGACATGGGCGTCGACGGCTTCAGAGAGGATGTTATCACATTTATATCCAAGGCCGAGGGTCTGCCGAACGGATTCCCGCTGCCTGTTGCTACGGGTATTGAGCATTACAAGAGCGGGCCGCATCTTCAGGAATATCTCGGCGAGTTCAGAAAGGTGCTCGATGAATATGACTGCATGACAGTCGGCGAGGCACCCATGATGACTCCCAAGACCGCGATGAAATTCATCGAGGAAAACAAAGATCAGAAGCTCAATATGATGTTCCACTTCCAGCATATGGAGGCGGACTGCCTGTTCTACAGCTGGATAAGAGCGCCGTTCAGCCTCAAAAAGCTCAAGAATGTCTATAACAACTGGCAGACAAAGCTCGACGGCAAGGCATGGAATACACTCTATATCGAGAACCATGATCAGCCGCGTATTATAAACAGATACGGCAGCCTCAAATACAGAGTCGAGAGCGGCAAGATGCTCGCAACGATGTATATCTGCCAGAGCGGTACTCCGTTCATATATCAGGGTCAGGAGATCGGTATGGTCAATATCGGTCTGCCGGAAATTGAGATGTATGAGGATGTTTCGACTCAGAACGCCTATCACACCATGCGTCATCTCGGCTTCACGCACAACATGGTTATGAAAGTCGCAAAATACGCATCGCGTGACAATGCGAGAACGCCCGTCCAGTGGAGCGCAGAGAAAAATGCCGGCTTCACTACTGCCGACAAGCCCTGGTTCTATATCAACGATAACTACAAAGAGATAAATGTTGAGGAGGCAGAGAAGGACGAGAACTCCATTCTCAATTATTACAGAAAGCTTCTCAAACTCCGCAAGGAGAATCCCATTATAATCTACGGCGATTTCAAGATGTACAACAAGCTCAGCAGAAAGCTTTTTGTCTATGAACGCAGCTATGAAGGACAGAGAATGCTTGTTATCAACTCGTTC
>DKDF01000098.1:31233-32207 GCA_002451755.1 Ruminococcaceae bacterium UBA6855 | reverse complement strand
TTCTGCTCGCTCTTCTGCTCGGCCGCCGGAGCCTCCTTCTTTGCGGGGGCTTCCTTTTTGCTCTTGAGAGCAAAATATTCATCGAAGCTGTCGACCGCGTTCTCCTTGGTCACGGTGTCGAACAGCAGATCAAGCTCGTCGGATTCAAGAGCCGTCATCGAGGATTTTTTCGCGCCGCCGAAGCTCTTTTCGATGAGCTCGGTGACGTAATTTGTCTTGACGTCCAGATCCTTTGCAACGTCACGGACGCGATATTTGGCATTTATCATACATTATCCTCCCCATAGGCGATGTTAAGTATTGTTTGTATGCGGGACGCGAGTCCCCGGTCGTCGACCGTAAGCACGGCGGAGCGCAGCGAAGTTGCATGCCCTATCTCCTGCATGGTGTATCCGGTCTTTATAAGCGGAACTGAGCGTCCCTCGCTGCTGCACGCGCGTTCAAACTCTTCGCAGAGCCGCTCGGATGCATCGGACGAGAGCAGGCACAGCATTGCGTGACCGTGCTTTATCGCCGTCTGCGCTGCGTCATGGCCGCAGCTGAGCTTTCCCGCTCTGCGGCAGATGCCGAGCATGGAAAGAGCCTTGTCATTCTCCACTTTCGTCCATCTCCTTTTCCATCAGGTCGTAGACCTCCTGAGGAATCTCGCAGTTGAACTCGCGCTCAAAGCGGTGAGACTTTATCGCCTTTTTAAGGCAGTCTGCGCTGCGGCAGACATAAGCGCCCCTGCCGGGCTTTCTCCCCGTAAGATCGAGCGAAACTTCGCCCTCCGGGCTGCGAACCACTCTGACGAGCTCTTTTTTCGGCTTCATCTCGTTGCAGCCGTTGCATCTGCGCAGCGGTATCTTCTTCTGCTTCACACCGCTCACCTGCCTTTCAAAAGTAATAAGTCGTTATATATCGAAGTTTATTGTCGGCTCTTCAATGCCGCTCTCGGGCTTTATGTCGATCTTCCAGCCGGTGAGCTTGGCGGC
>DKDF01000098.1:15612-31193 GCA_002451755.1 Ruminococcaceae bacterium UBA6855 | reverse complement strand
TCTGACCCTTGTTGCCGATAGCGAGGGAGAGCTGGCTGTCCGGCACTCTGACGCGGCAGACCTTCTCTTCGCCCTCTTCGACCGTGACGTCAACGACATCGGCGGGAGCGAGTGCCGCCGCGATAAACTCCTCGGGCACATCGCTGTATTTGACTATATCGATTTTCTCGCCGCCGAGCAGGTCGACTATCTTGCCGACACGCGCGCCGCGCGGACCGATGCATGCGCCGACGGGATCGACATCCGGATCTGCGCTGTAAACTGCCATCTTTGTTCTGGAGCCCGCCTCTCTGGCGACCGCCTTTATCTCAACGGTGCCGTCGAATATCTCGGGAACTTCCTCTTCAAACAGTCTTCTGACAAGACCGGGATGGGTTCTCGAAATGGTTGCGCGGGTGTTCTTATCTGTGCTGCGAACGCCGGCGACATAGACTTTGATAATATCGTTGGGCTGAAGCACCTCGTCGGGGAGCTGCTCGCTCTTGTAGAGCACGGCTTCGGTCTTGCCGAGGCTGACGACCGCATCGCCCGACTCGGGGATAACGCGCTGGACGGTGACGGTGATGATCTCCTGATTGTGGCTCTCAAGTTCGCTGCGAAGCTGACCCTGCTCTGCCTCGCGGATAGCCTGGCGGAGCATATGTTTGCCCTTTTCAGCGGTTATTCTGCTGACCTTTGCGGTCTCGACGGGAATCTCAACGATATCGCCGGGCATCGCGCCTTTCTTATACTGCTGAGCCTGCTCGACGAGCAGATCGGTGTCGGGATCGGATATCTCGGACACTACGGTCTTGCGCAGATAGACGCGGAACTCGCCCTTGTCGGCGTCGACATCGCAGAAGACGATGTCCTTGTTGTTATATTCCTTTTTCAGCGCGCCGATGAGGACATTCTGGATGCTCTCGCACATCGCGTCAACGGTGACGCCGGTGTCCTTGCTGAGCAGTTTCACGGCTTCAAAGAACTCCTTGTTCTTCTTGCTTTCCTCGTTTCTTTCTTTTTTATTCATTTTCCAAATCAATCCTTTTAAGTGAATTTTTTATTTCAAACGGCGCACGGCGCGCCGGGGATAGCAAACCGACTGTCACAGTCAGCCGCATCTGATTCACGGGCGGATGATATCCGCCCCTACAGCGTGACTGAATTCACAGGTTCGTGCAACGCAGTATCGCGCAAAATTACTCGTCATCAAATCCGCTCAGAGTAGATGACGAAAGAAAATTGTGCAGAGCAATGCGCACAGTTCTGAACCGCGGGCGGATGATATCCGCCCCTACAGCGGTCACCGAACGGGCATGGTTCTCACAACGCAGCTATGCGCGATTTTACTCGTCATCAAATTTAATCAGGGTAGATGACGAAAGAATTTTGTGCGAGACAAGGCGCACGGTTCTGACTCGCGGGCGGATAATATCCGCCCCTACAGAGGTGACCAAACGGGCATGGTTCTCACAACGCGGCTATGCGCGATTTTATTCGTCATCGGAAGCATAGAAGTCGTCGAGCTTTACCGAACTGACTTCCTTCTTCTCAAAGCATATTCCGCTGCCGTCTTCGCGGGTGACGGTTATCATGCCGTTGTCGTAGCTTTCGAGTGTTCCCTTGAAATCGCGCTCGCCGTCGCGGGGACGGATGAGGCGAACCATAACGGGCGAGCCGATATATTTTTTGAAGTGCTCGTCGCGGGTGAGCTGGCGCTCGACTCCGGGGGACGAGACCTCGAGATAATAGCTCTGCTCTATCGGGTCGGCTTCGTCGAGAGGACCGTCAACAGCGCGGCTGAAATTCTCGCAGTCGGTTATACCGACGCCGCCCTCCTTGTCTATATATATTCTGAGATACCAGGAAACTCCCTCTTTCTGGAATCGGATATCCCAGATCGAAAGCCCCAGCTGTTCAGCGACGGGAGCAGCTATCTCCCACACGGCGGCTACGGTGTTGCCGCCCTTGCCTTTGCCTGCCACAGACACATCTCCTTTTTCAAAAAGTCCCTAACATAAAGGAAAGAGCGGGTCACCCCACTCTTTCGTCAAGTTTACATTCCTACAATAGATATTTTAACACATAAGCCCCGCAATATCAAGGCTTTTTTCAAATATTTACGCTTTGCATAAACGCGAATCAATATTTGACAAGGTATCTGTCGATCTCCCACTGAGAGACTCTTGCACGGTAGCTTCTCCACTCCTCGCGCTTGGCCTCAAGATATTTGTTGAAAACATGGTCGCCGAGCACCTCTTTCATGAACGGGCTTGCGGCGAAGAGCTTTGTCGCCTCTTCGAGGGACTTTGGCAGGGAGTGTATTCCCGCCGCGGCGCGCTCGTCCGCAGTCATGTCATAGACATTGGCGTCAGTCGGCGCGGGAACGGGCAGGTCGCGCTCGATGCCGTCAAGACCGGCGGCGAGGCAGGAAGCCATCTCAAGATAGGGGTTGCACGCCGGGTCGGGGCTGCGTATCTCAATACGGGTGCCGAAGCCGCGTGCCGAGGGAATACGGATAAGCGGGCTGCGGTTCTGAGCCGACCAGGCGACATATACGGGAGCCTCATAGCCGGGCACGAGGCGTTTATACGAATTTACAAGGGGATTGAGCACGAGGGTCATCGGGCGGATATGCTCGAGCACGCCGGCGATGAAGCTGTATGCGGTCTTGCTGAGATTGAGGCTGTCGCTCTCGTCGCAGAAAGCGTTTTCGCCCGCCTTGAACAGTGAGATGTTAGTATGCATACCCGAGCCGCTGATGCCGTAAATGGGCTTGGGCATGAAGGTCGCATGAAGTCCGTGCGACTGGGCGATGCTCTTGACGACATACTTGAAAGTCATGACATTGTCCGCGGCGGTCAGAACCTCGTCGTATTTGAAATCTATCTCATGCTGAGCCTCGGCGACCTCATGGTGGGACGCTTCGATTTCAAAGCCCATCTCCTCGAGCGCGAGGCAGATGTCGCGGCGGCAGTTTTCGCCGCGGTCAACGGGGCCGAGGTCAAAATATCCGCCCTGGTCGTGAGTCTGGGTGGTGGGCTTGCCGTTTTCGTCAATATGAAACAGGAAGAATTCGCACTCCGGACCGACGTTGCACGAATAGCCCATGTCCGCCGCTTTCTTTATCGCGCGGCGCAGGACATAGCGCGGGTCGCCCTCAAAGGGAGTGCCGTCCGAGCAATAGACGTCGCAGATAAGGCGCGCGACCTTGTGATCCTCGGAGGTGCGCCACGGGAAGATAACAAAGGTGTCGAGATCGGGATGCAGATACATGTCCGATTCCTCTATACGCACGAAGCCCTCAATCGAAGAGCCGTCAAACATGCACTTGTTGTTGAGTGCTTTTTCGAGCTGGCTGCGGGTTATCGCGACATTCTTGAGCGAGCCGAGAATATCGGTAAACTGCAGGCGGATAAAGCTGACATTTTCTTCGTCCGCTATCCTCAATATATCTTCCTTTGTGTATTTCATAAGCGACCGCCTTTCGGGCATTTTAATGTTGCGGCATGTACCGCAGCTGATTTTCATTATATCAGCTTTTTTACTATTGTCAAGGCGCGCCGGAGTGCTATAATATAATGTAAAGACAGCAAGGAGGCTTCAGCTATGATTATAGATATGCACACCCACTGCTTCCCCGACCCGCTCGCGAAAAAGGCTATGCCGATGCTCGCCATGCGCTCGGGCAACCCCTGTCCGGCGTTCGACGGCACGGCGTCGGGACTCAGAGCGAGCGTCCTTTCCGGCGGTGCCGATAAGGCGGCGGTGCTCAATATTGCAACAAACGCGCATCAACAGACGAAGGTCAACGACTTCGCCATCTCGCTGCTCGGCGACGATATTCTCATCCCGTTTGGAAGCGTCCATTTCGAGAGTCCGGATGCGCTGAGCGAACTCGACAGACTGCATGACGCGGGCATAAAGGGAATCAAGCTGCATCCCGACTACCAGGGCTTCTTCGCGGACGACGAGAGGATGTTCCCTATATATGAAAAGATAGGCTCGCTCGGCATGATAACGGTATTTCACGCCGGAGTCGATATCGGAGTCCCCGACCCTGTTCACTGCACTCCGCAGATGCTCAAAAAGATACTCCCGCGCTTCGTCGGCTCGCCCGTCATAGCCGCGCACATGGGCGGATTTCTGCTCTGGCGTGAGGCGGCGGAGCTGCTCGGCGGAACGGGAATATATATCGACACCGCGTTTTCGTCCGGCTCGGTACCGCCGCCGTGGGCAAAGGAGAGCATTGCGGCGTTCGGCGCGGATCATGTCCTCTTCGGCTCGGACAATCCCTGGAGCGCGACCGGGCGTGAGCTCGCCTTCGTCCGCTCGCTCGGTTTGCCGGAAGAAGAAACCGAGCTCATCCTCGGCAAGAACGCCGAAAGACTGCTCGGTCTTTGAATCATTTTAATATTATATCTTTCACATCGGCAAGAGTATCGACTATCCAGTCTGCTCCTGCCGTTTTGAATTCATTCTCGTCGCCGTAGCCGCCCTCAAGTACGCCGACGCATTTGAGTCCGACGCCGTGCGCGCCGTCGATATCAAAGCTCCTGTCCCCGACCATAACGGCATCCGTGAGATTCTCTACTCCGAGACCGTTGACCGCGCGGGAGATTATAACGGTCTTGTCCGCGTGCGGCTCGCCGAAGGTTGCGCCGGAGACAAAGTCGAACAGGTCGGATATCCCGAAATGCTCAAGAATGCGATTTATAAAAAGCTCCGGCTTTGAAGAGCCGACCGCCGTTTTCACTCCCGCCGCTTTCAGCTCGTGCAAGGTCTGAAGCGTGCTCGGGAAGAAATCGAGTTCATATATGCCCTTTGTCGAATAGTATTCGCGGTATTTTTCGACCGCCTCGTGACAGCGTTCGCTGTCGAGTCCGCACTTGACGGAAAAGCTCGTCTCAAGCGGAGGACCTATAAAATATTTCAGCGTCTCGCTGTCAAGCTCCGGCTCGCCCATGCTGCGCAGGGCATACTGCACGGAGGCAAACACGCCCGCGCCCGTATCGGCAAGCGTGCCGTCAAAATCAAAAATTGCATAACGGAACATGGTTCTACCTCTTTCGGTTTGATAGAGCTATGATAACATAAAACATTTTGATTTACAACCGAGTTAGCGTGTGATATAATTTTAAGTTATAAAGGTTATATATACTTATAATCCGTCTCCGGAAAGGAAGTAGAAAAAATATGGAATACCGTTTTTCCGATAAAATAGCGTCGCTCAAGCCCTCCGCTATCAGAGAGGTGCTCAAGGCAACAAGCGTGCCGGGCATGATCCCGTTCGCCGCAGGCAACCCCGCTCCCGACGCATTTCCCGTCGCCGAGGTTCAGGAGATAGCCGCAGATATACTCAAGAACCGCCCGATAGACGCGCTCCAGTACGGCGTGACCGAGGGCTACCCCGAGCTTATCAGCCTGATAAAGACAAGAATGAAATCAAAATACGGCATCGGGCGCGACTTTGATTCGATTATAATCACGAGCGGCGCGCAGCAGGTAATGGATCTCTCGACAAAAGTCCTCTGCAACGAGGGCGATGTCGTTATCTGCGAGAGCCCGTCGTTCATCGGCTCGCTCAACTGCTTCCGCTCATATAACGCGAAGCTCGTCGGCGTGCCCGTCGATGCGGACGGCATGAATATCGAGGCTCTTGAAAAGGCTCTTGACGAGAACCCGAACGCAAAAATGATATATACTATTCCGAACTTCCAGAATCCCGCGGGCGTTACAATGTCGCTCGAGAAGCGTCACAGGCTCTATGAGCTCGCGAAAGCGCACAATGTTATGATTCTCGAAGACAACCCCTACGGCGATCTGCGCGTTGCGGGCGAAGATGTTCCGAATATAAAGAGCTTCGACGAGGACGGAATCGTCATTTATTCCGGCTCGTTCTCGAAGATTCTCGCGCCCGGCATCCGTATCGGCTTCACGGTCGCTCCCGCGCCCGTAGTCGCGAAGATGACCGTCGGCAAACAGGCGGTCGATGTTCACACGACCCAGCTGATGCAGATGATAGTCGCCGAGTGGATGAAGAGATACGATGTTGACGAGCACATCGAGAAGATAAGAAAGATATACCGCAGAAAGCTCAATCTCATGTGCGATATGATAGACAGCGAGCTCGGCGACGCGGTCAGCTATGTCCGTCCCGAGGGCGGTCTGTTCATCTGGTGCGAGCTGCCCGAGGATATTGACGCGCTCGAATTCGTCAAGAAATCCGCCGAGAACATGGTCGCGCTCGTCCCCGGCACTGCGTTTTTGACCGATGTTAACGGAAAGAGCAACGCCGTCAGATTCAATTTCTCGACCCCGGCGGACGATAAAATTGTCGAGGGCATGAAGATCCTCGGCAGGGTGCTTAAAGAAATGAGAGGAGAATAACATATATGGAAAATCAGACTCCCGAACGCCGCCAGCGCGTTCTCAGCGCAATTCAGCCGACTGCAATCCCGACTCTCGGCAACTATCTCGGCGCTCTGCGCAACTGGAAAGCGATGAGTGACGACTACGACTGCGTCTACGCCGTTGCCGACCTGCACGCGATAACCGTCAGACAGGATCCCGCGACTCTCAGACGCCAGACCATGGAGGCTTTTGCACTCCTGCTCTCGATAGGACTCGACCCGGATAAGAATGTCGTGTTCGTCCAGAGCCATGTCAACACCCACGCCCAGCTCGCGTGGATTCTCGACTGCTACACCCAGTTCGGCGAGGCATCGAGAATGACCCAGTTCAAAGACAAATCCCAGAAGCACGCGGACAATGTCAACGTCGGCCTCTTCGCCTACCCCGTGCTCATGGCTGCGGATATCCTGCTCTATCAGGCAAACTATGTGCCCATCGGAGAGGATCAGAAGCAGCATCTCGAGATAACCCGCAACATAGCCGAGCGCTTCAACGGCATATACGGCAACACATTCACAATCCCCGAGCCGTTTATAGGCAAGGTCGGCGCAAGAATAATGTCGCTGCAGAACCCGAATCAGAAGATGTCGAAATCCGACCCGAACCCGAAGGCGTCAGTCTCCATTCTCGATGAGCCCTCGGTTATTATGAAGAAGTTCAAGAGCGCGGTCACGGACTCCGAAGCCGTTGTCAGATACGGTGAGGGCAAGGACGGCATCAACAACCTGATGTCTATTTATTCCTGCTGCACCGGCGCTTCGTTCGACGAGATCGAGCGTGAGTTCGAGGGCAAGGGCTACGGCGACTTCAAAACAAAGGTCGGCGAGGCCGTTATAGAAGAACTCACCCCCGTGCGCGAGAACTTCAACCGCATCGTAAACGACAAGGCTTACCTCACCGAATGCATGGCAAAGGGTGCAGAAACAGCGCAGCGCATCTCCGAGCGCACGCTCAACAAGGTCATGAAAAAGGTCGGTTTCCTGCTCAAGTAAATAAATTCCACCAAAAAGAGCGTCCTTCGGGGCGCTTCTTTTGTTACTTTCCAAGAAGTTGCATATTTTTTGAATATAGCTCTTGATTTTCTGAATAATCGTTGTATAATATGTGCATACGATGAATACGGAGGTATTTAACATGAAAGAGATAAAAAAAGTTGTGCTCGCCTATTCCGGCGGACTTGACACATCGATAATAATCCCGTGGCTCAAAGAGAACTACAACAACTGCGAGGTCGTTGCCGTTTCCGCCGACGTCGGTCAGGGCACGGAGCTCGACGGACTCGAGGAGAAAGCTCTCAAGACCGGCGCTTCCAAGCTCTATATTGAGGATCTTAAAAAGGAGTTCGTTGAGGACTACATCTTCCCGACTTTGAAAGCCGGCGCCGTATACGAGCGCGACTATCTGCTCGGCACCTCGTTTGCACGCCCGATAATCGCAAAGAGACTTGTTGAGATAGCCAAGGCCGAGGGCGCAGACGCTATCTGCCACGGCTGCACTGGCAAGGGCAATGATCAGGTGCGTTTCGAGCTCGCTATAAAGGCTTTCGCGCCCGATATGCAGATAATCGCCCCCTGGCGTATCTGGAACATCAAATCCCGTGAGGAGGAGATAGAATACGCCGAGGCTCACAATATTCCGCTCAAGATAAACCGCGAGACGAACTATTCAAAGGACAAGAACCTCTGGCACCTTTCGCACGAGGGTCTCGACCTTGAAGATCCCGCGAACGAGCCGCAGTATAACAAGCCCGGCTTCCTTGAGATCGGTCAGTCCCCCGAGCAGGCTCCCGACAAGCCGACCTATATCACAATAAGCTTCGAAAAGGGCGTTCCCGTTGCCGTTGACGGCGAGAAGATGGACGGCGTTACCATGATCGAGAAGCTCAACAAGATCGGCGGCGAAAACGGCGTCGGACTTGCGGATATCGTCGAGAACCGCCTTGTCGGCATGAAGTCAAGGGGCGTTTACGAGAATCCCGCAGGCTCCATTCTCTACAGGGCTCACGAAGTCCTCGAGACTCTGACCCTCGACAGGGACACCATGCACTACAAGGAGCAGGTCGCTCTGCGCTACGCCGAGCTCGTCTACTTCGGCCAGTGGTTCACTCCCCTCAGGGAGGCTCTCGCCGCTTTCGTTGACAAGACTCAGGAGCGCGTCACCGGCGACGTCAAGCTCAAGCTCTACAAGGGCAACATAATAAACGCAGGCACCACCTCGCCCTATTCGCTCTACAGCGAAGCTTTCGCAACCTTTGACGAGGACGATGTCTACGATCAGAAGGACTCCGCAGGCTTCATCAACCTCTTCGGTCTGCCGATAAAGGTCAAGGCCATTCTCGACGCCGAGAGAGAGGCAAAGGCATGAAGCTCTGGGCGGGACGCTTCAGCAAAGAAGCCGATAAAAAGACCAACGATTTCAACTCCTCGATAAAAACGGACAGCCGCATGTTCAACGAGGATATCGACGGCAGCATCGCCCACGCATCGATGCTCGCCGCAAAAGGGATAATCTCCGAGGAGGACTGCAAGAAAATTCTTGCGGGACTCTCGGATATCCGGAACGACATTATCTCGGGCGAGCTGATGATAGACCCCGACGCCGAGGATATCCACACCTTTATCGAAGGCGAGCTTACCTCGAGAATCGGCGACGCGGGCAAAAGGCTCCACACCGGGCGCAGCAGAAATGACCAGGTCGCCGTTGACATAAGGCTCTATCTCAAAAAAGACGTGCCGCAGGTCACGGGGCTCATAAACGAACTTATTGACGCTCTCGACGGCAAGGCTAAAGAGTATGCCCACTGCATCATGCCGGGCTACACGCATCTCCAGCGCGCTCAGCCGATAACCTTTGCGGCACACATCGGCGCATATATCGAGATGCTCCGCCGCGACCTCGGGCGCTTTGAGGACGCCGCGGGCAGGATGAATTACTCCCCGCTCGGCTCGGGTGCGCTCGCGGGAACGACATATCCCATCGACCGCGCCATGACCGCAAAGGCGCTCGGGTTCGACGGCTATATGCCCAACACCCTCGACGGCGTATCTGACAGGGACTTCTGCCTCGAGCTGCTCAGCGCGTGCTCGATACTCATGGTTCACATCTCGCGCCTGTGCGAAGAGATAATCATGTGGTGCTCGTGGGAGTTCAAATTCGCCGAGCTTGACGACGCTTTTTCGACCGGCTCGAGCATTATGCCGCAGAAGAAGAACCCTGATCTCGCGGAGCTCGCGCGCGGCAAGGCAGGGCGCGTTATAGGCGACCTTTGCGGACTGCTCACGACAATGAAAGGTCTGCCGCTTGCATATAACAAAGACATGCAGGAGGACAAGGACGCGATTTTTGACGGCATGGACACGGTCAAGATGTGCCTGACGGCGCTGACTCCGATGATAGCGACGATGAAGATGATTCCCGAGAACATGAGAAAGGCTGCCGCCGGCGGATTTATAAATGCTACAGACTGCGCCGACTTCCTCGTTTCAAAGGGGCTGCCGTTCCGCGATGCATACAAGGCGACGGGCGAACTCGTTGCACTTTGTATCAGGAAAGGCACGACGCTCGAAGAGCTGCCGATAGATGAATACAAGAGCATCTGCCCGCTTTTCGACGAGGGCGTGTACGATGCAATAAACCTCGAAAACTGCGTGACAAGGCGCGGAATGTAAAAATTAAATCAACAGCCGGAGATTTGATTCCCCGGCTGTTTTGCTTTTTTGTGCCGCTGATTCAAGCTCTTATTTCATACGGTCGTAAGAATATAGAACGATGCAAAAACAAACTAATATGGGAAATTGAATAAAGCCGAAACAAAAACACTCTCCGGTTGATATCGGGAGAATGTTTTTGTTATAATCAAATCAGGTAACCTTGAGCATTTGTGAGGGGAGATACAAAATGACGGGAATATATGATTGCTTCGGGTATGGTCCGGGATATGATATCTCTTTTGAAGAAAGGTACAAATTGATCAGAAAAGCGGGATTTGATTGTGTAATGTTATGGTGGAGCAATCAGTTTGGCAGAGGAGACGGTTATCAAGAGGATGTAAGACTGGCCCGAAGTGCAGGTTTATTTGTAGAAAATATCCATGCGCCTGTACATGAACAGAATAATCTGTCACTGGATAATTTTAGCGGAGAAAGCGTATTTCAAAGCTATCTGCAATGTGTAGCGGATTGCTGTAAATATGATATACCAACCGTGGTGATACATTTGCCGAATGACAATAATCCTTTGAATCAAATAGGAATCAGACGGCTGGCAGAACTTATAAACAAGGCAGAGCAAAAGAATATTCAGATTGCTTTTGAAAATTTAAGCAACATTAAAAATTTAAAAACAGCTTTAAATAAATTTACTTCAAATAATGTAGGCTATTGTTATGACAGTTGTCATCATATAAATTATGCACCGGATGAAGATTTGTTAGGAATGTATGGGAACCGACTGATGGCAATTCATTTACATGATAACGGCGGCAGCCACAATCAACATCAATTACCGTTCGACGGCAGTATTAACTGGGATACGGTTATGGCAAAAATTGCTTGCACAGGATACAGTGGAGCTACGACTTTGGAACCAATGAATTGGGATTATTCTCATTTGAACATTTTTCAGTTTTTGGAACTGGCTTATGAAAGGGCAAACAGGCTTGATCACCTGCGAGGATAACGGAGACAGAGTAGTTGAAGCAGATTTCCGATTGATTCCGATTTCAATGAATACATACAACAGCAGACCGGGTCTCCCCGGTCTGCTGTTATTTTTGCTGTTTATGCGGGCTGAGGGAAGTATTTTCCGATAAGCTCCAGTAACTGCTGGAACGCATCGTAGTACCCCTGAGCGCCGACGCACTCATAGAGCGCATCGCTTATAAATTTGCTTATCGCCTCGCCGACCGCGCTCAGTTTCTCTTTATTCTCGTTCGGAGCCTCGCGCTCGCCGATTTTTATCAATATATTTTCGAGTCTCTGCTGCGCGTGCTCGGTTGCCTCAGGGTCGACCACGGTGTTGTCGAGCATCGCGCTGCACTCTTCGAGCGCCGCGTCAAGCTCCGCCGCATCCTCCGCGGAGAGCGTGCCTCTGTCGACCTCCTGCGCCGGATTCATCAGATTGTTCACTAAATCTTTCGTATTTCTGCCGATGTTGAACTGCGGGAACCTGTCGGGCATGGAATAGACATCCTTGAACTCATGATTCGTCAGCAGCTCGGTCGCGAGCTTCATTATGACATCGTTCGAGCCGGTCTTTTCGTGATCCTGACCCTTGAAATAGAATGTGTAATCCGGGAGCAGACCGACCGACGCATCCACAACGCCGTCGGGCGAGAGATGGTTGTGCGCCTTGTTCTTGCAGTTGGTGCCCTGCTGGACATAGCCATCGCCGAGGGTCTCGCCTATCTTCGCGAACTTCGCACCCATGGAGGTCGACTCCGCGTGGATAATTCCGTCCGCATTGTTCTTGTCGTATGACGGCACAAGGCAGTAGAGCTGATAGTCATAGTCAACTATATCAAATACCTCGGCTCCGGCGGCGCGCATCTTTTCGATATTCGCAAATCTGTTGACCTGCGCGCGGTGATATACTTCGACCTGCCTGCGCATCTCCGCATTCTCTTCTCCGGGCAGGACGCGCGCTACGGCTTCGTCATAGTATGCCTCGGGCACGAGCGACCACATCGTGGTGCAGTTTCGCAGAATGACATTCGTCAGCCCGTCAACCGTCGCGTCGAGCGTGTCGAGCAAAATCTGCTTGGGCATCATTCTTATAACGGCGTTGAGCAGATAGCCCTCCGCACCGCCGACAAGATTCGGCAGCAGGTTCTTGTAGAGCATCTCGTCCGAGGTGCTGAGCTTGCCGAGATAGATATCGCCGACTATATTCGATCCGTCGAGCGCGGGGACGATATAAACCACGCGGTCGAGGCTCGGATAGAGCTCCGTATAGCGGTCGAACAGGCTGTTTGCGATAGTGCCGCCGAGGCTTATCGCCACGACATTTATCTTGTCGTGACCCGTCTCGCGCTTTATCTGACCGATGAAATTATAGAGCTCATCGGTTATCTCGCTGTTGTTGCCGAACGAATTGTAGGAGAAATAATAGAGATGGTCTTCGCCCGCAATTTTCGAGAAGCCGTCTATCGGCACATTGCCGTATATCTCTTCCTTGTCCTCATCCGTACATTTTGCAACGCTCTGCGGATATTTCTTGACTCTGACATCATAGACATTCTTGCCGTTCGAGTCAAAAGCATTGACATAGAGCGTGCCCTCGAGCGTCTTTCTGAACGACTCGACAAAGCCGTCGTCGCGCTGGGTGACGAGCATCTTAACGAGCGGCCAGAGCAGATTTTTTATGATATATTTAGTATTGGCGTATATCGGCCAGCCGGTTATCTGCTTGCCGTCCTCATCGACCGCTATCTCGTCGTTCTCATAGAGATAGGTCTTTGACTGACCGATGCCGTGGATAACGACCGTCGGGCTGTATTCACAGGTTCCGCCGCATTCGGTCAGAGTGCCGGGCTTTTTTGCCTTTGTGTGTTCTGCTTTTTCGTTTTTCTGAGTGAGTGCCGCGGCGAGTCCCGATTCGTCGGCGGACGACACGGTTTCATGCTTTGCGCCGCCGTAAGATGCGGCGGATATGCCGGTCGAGAAAACAAGAGCCGCGCAGAGTATCAGCGCCGCTATTCTCCTGACTGACTTCATTTTAAAACACCGTCCTTTAAAAAGATACGGCGAACTCCGAAGATGGGGTTCGCCGTAAATAAAACTTCAGATCAGATAACGGAAGCTATGAATTTTATAAGGAATTTAACGACCACGCGGGCAACATCGGAATAGCCCTGGCTGCCTATCGTCTTGAGGGCGATGAGGCTGAGCACACAGCAGACTTTTTCGAGCGCATATGCCGCCTTGGAAGTCTCCTTTGCGGGCTCGCGCTGACCGAGCTCGACGAGGATATTCGTCAGTCGCTCTTTCGCGGCGTCCGCCTTTGCGGGGTCGGCTATAGTCATGTTGAGCGCATCTTCGCCCTGCGCGATAGCGGCGTCAAGCTCGGCTATCTGCTCGGCACTCGGACGCTCCTCTGCGGGCATCTCGTCAATTTTCGCTCTGTAAGCCTTTGCATCGGGCAGGAGCCAGCGTCTTATTTCCTTCGTGCGGCAGGTGCCGTTATACTGCGGCCAGACATCGGGCTTGGAGTGGACATCCTTGAGCTCGGAGTCTGTGAACAGCGCGCAGGCGAGGGTCAGAACAACGTCGTTGTTGCCCGCCTCGTGGTGCTGGCCGATAAATATCCATGTGTTGTCCGGGAGGACTGCCGTGGAGGCGTCTATCGAGCCGTCAACGGACATATAGCCTCTCTTTGCGGGCTTGTAGCTGTCGGGCAGCTTCTGTCCGGGGGCGGCGCCTGTTGCGCCCATGGTGGTCGAGGAGAGCTGGATGATGCCGTCGGAGTTGGTGTCAAGTGCGCTCTTGATGATGCTGAAGTAGCTGTATTCGATATCGCCGAAAGCGAGGTTCGCGCCGGCTATCGAGTCTATCTTAACGCCCGCCGCGTGAGCCGCGAGAACATTCTTTCTGAGGTTGAGCTGAGCCTGATGATAGCGGTCGGTCTTCGCCTTGAGGACTGCATGATCCTTGTCGGTCAGATACTTTTCGCACAGAGCGTCATATCTGTCGGACGGAACGAGCGCCCAGAACTGCGGGCAGTTTACGAGCAGAGTCTCGGAAAGACCGTCCATGGCGGCGGTCAGAGTGTCTCTGAACACCTGGCGCGGGATTATTCTGATAACAAGATTGAGAAGATAACCGAGTGAGGCGGTGTCGCTGCTCTCCGCGATTATTCTCGGAATATACTCATGATAAAGGAACTCGTCGTCGATTCTGAAGCCTGCTTCGCCTCTGGTGAGGAAGTCGGCGATTATCTCGGAGCCGTCGGTCGCGGCAACGGCGTTGACGACCTGGTTTATATCTTTATAGCCGTAAGCGTCAAGATATGCGGTGAAGATAGTTCCGCCGAGGCTGACGTTGAGAAGATTTACCTTGTCGTGTCCGGTCGCCTTCTTGACCTGCTGGATATATTCATTGAGGTTTGCGGCGGAGTCCATGGGGCTGCCGACGAGGTTGAAGGTGAAGAAATAGACATGATCCTCGCCGATGATATTGGTCAGCTTCTGCATGGGGATCATTCTGTATGCCCAGTCTCTCGTGTCCTTATCCATGTCGGCGAGAGAACCGTATTTCTCGGTCTTGAGGTTGTTTATCGGGTTGCCCTCATTGTCGCACTTCTGGATGGAGAAGAGATCGCAGACGGTCTCATAGACTGCCTTGGGGAAGCCGCTGTCCGTCTGGGTGGCGAGCATTTTTATAAGCGGCCACGCGAGCTTTTTGAGGATGACGGTGACAAGGTTATCCGTATCAAGGATAAGCAGAGTGCCGCCGATGCGGTCGCCGTCCTTGTTGAGCACGGGCTCGTCGTTCTCGTCATAGAGATATGTAGGCGAGTGGTTGATGCCGGGAACCACCACGACGGGCGCATGTCCGCAGTCGCCGTTATGGCAGTTCGCATGGGTTCCGCTCTCTTCTGCGGCGTCGGCAAGCGTATCAACAGCCTTTGCTATCGACGCATCGGACGATGCGGACGCGGGGGCTGCGGAGGCGCAGGTAAACGCCGAGAAAGCCATGATGAGCGCGAGCACAAGGGCTACGGTCGATTTCATCTTCTTCATAGTTTTTCTCCTGTTCTTGATATGTATTGTCTTATTCCTTATAATCGGCAAACTGAGGGTGTTCGGGCATGGTAAACACGTCTATCGGCTCATCGGAAGAGGCTATCTTCGCGACGAGGTCGAGCAGATTTTTATTATCGGCGGCCTGTTCATGCTCCATATTATAATAGAACCATGTCCTGTCCGGCACGGCGGCGGACGCCGCATTGATGTCCGAGCGCGGGGATATGAAATCAACTGGTTCGCCGCGCCCCGGGCTGAGCGTCCGTCCGGGCGGCGCACACTGCGCGCCCATCGACGCCGAATATGTCGGGACTATTGTGTCCGAAGTCAGACCGTCGGATGCCGCTATCGGCGCTAACCGCTTGCCGCAGCCGCAGATATTATAGAATTCGACCGAGCGCTCCTGTTCGCGCCGGACGAGCTCTTTTATATTCCGCCTGACCCGCCA
>DKDF01000098.1:0-15568 GCA_002451755.1 Ruminococcaceae bacterium UBA6855 | reverse complement strand
TGACCCGCCAGTGGCGGTCGGTCACGGCGCGCATTGCATCGTGCGCGGAGTCGCCGAGATACCTGTCGCGAAGCGCGGGATAGTGCTCCGAGGGAATTATCCCCCACATCGCAGAGCTGTTGACGACAACGCTCTCGCAAGCCGCGCGAACCAACGCTCTGACTGCGCCGTCCGCGACTTTCTTTGGCATCATATGCATCAGTTTAGATATTTTTTCCGCCTCGCGCCGGCTCAGAAGCATTTCGAGCAGCGCATCGCAGTCGTCCGTATTGATATCCCCTGCGACGAGGTCGGCGGCGATATCCGAGCCGTCATACGCCGGGACAACGCCGATAACGCGCTTGACATCCTGATCCGCGCCGTACAGCTCAAAGTACATTTCCGCTACGGTCGCGCCCATGCTGACGGGAATCAAATCGACCTTTTCGCACTGCCTCTGCTCTTTGACCATTGCGATAAATTCGCGCAGCAGACGGGCGTTTTCGTCCGCCCTGCCGAAGATATCATACGCGAAGAAATAAAGATTCTCTTCGCCGATAATATCAGCGAGCGCATTGAGGGGCACCATCTTATATATGTATCTCTTCTCGCCCGCGGTGCATTCGCCGACGGGACGATAATAGCCGACAACCTCGGCTCTGACTTTTCTCATGGAGTCTGGCGTGCAGCTGAGCGGTTCGAGCATCGCGCGCACAGCCTTGTCGAGCGCCGCAGTAAAGCCGCAGTCACGCCGAAGAAGCATCATCCGCGCGGCGGACGGGGCGACCGACTTGACGAGTGCGTCTATATCCGGATCAAACGGCCAGAGATTGCGAAGCTTTTCGCCGTTTTCGTCCGTCTCTATCACCCGCGACTGCCCTATGCCCGGTATTATTATGCACGGACGGTATCCGTGCTCTGATTCTGAGTTCATGTGAATTTCCACCGTTCTCATTAGGTACAGAATATGATAGCATATATTTGGGTAAATTTCAATAGAAATAAGTCTTTGACGGATAAATATTTATTGATACTTGCCGAGAAAAGATTGACATATCACTCAGGTTTTGATAATTTATAGATGTGACAAAAGCAAACCGGAGGGCGTTTTATGCAGTATATCGAAATTTTCAAAAAGGCTATATTATTAATGCGCCGCCTTACCGCTCTCACGCTTGCGGCGTTCATGACCTTTCTCTCCGTCCTGACTCTCGGGATCGACGCGCTCTCCGCGGGAAAGAGGCATCCCGAGGTGTCAAAGGTCAATGTATTGCTCATCGGAGCAGCGGAGCGCTCGCAGGGCATCACGACGGACGGAAAATATTATTATTTCAGCTCGAAATGGGGGCTGACGAAATCCGAGCTCGACGGCAAGACGCGCGTCAAGTCGAACCCCCTCGCCATTCCGCAGCAGCTCAAGGACGACTACGGTCTCGCGCACATCGGCGGCATCAGCTACTCGAAAGCCGACAACTGCATCTACGCCGGGCTTGAGGACAGCAAGGTCTGGAAATATCCCGTCGTCGCGGTCTATGACGCAGACACGCTGAAATTCACCGGCAGATATTATATTCTCGACAACACCCGTCACACGCGCGGACTGCCGTGGGTCGCAGTCGATAACGACAACTGTCTGCTCATCGCCCTCGACCACTCGAAGAACGCGAACGAGCTGATTTTCTATGACATAGCGGACAACATGAAATATGTCAAAACGGTGAAGCTCAGCGAGACGGTCAGGAGCATTCAAGGCGCGGAGATGTACAAAGGCATGCTCTACGCCGCGACAAACGACGACACTCAGGCGGTATATAAAATCGACCCTGTCAGCGGCGAAGTTTCAAAATACTTCGACCGCAACCTGACAAAAGGCAGCGAGGGCGAGGGCATCACGGTGCTCGAAACCGAGGACGGCGCAGTGTTCCATGCGATAGACATGGGGCCGCTGTTCATCAACGCATTCATCCGCAGCTACGCGCCGGTTGAAGAGGGATAAATAAAAGCTATATAAAAACAGCTCCTCCGTATAAATTCACGGAGGAGCTAATTTTATTCCGGATAGTAATTTATGACATTGAACTCTGCTTTTTCGCCGCCGTTGTTTATATACACATGCTCCGCGGAGGACTCGAACATCAGCGCGTCGCCCGCATTTACTTCATATATCCCGGACGGCGTTTTTATCGTAACGCGCCCTTTCATCACATAGACATACTCCTGCGCGCGCGGCGGATGACCTATCGACATGTTTGAAGTCCCGGCGTCAAGCTCTATATAAAACAGCTCGAAATTCCTGTTCGCGGCGACGGGGAAGTAGCAGTAGGCGCGGTAATGCTCCGATTCGCCCGTCTGCATCACGGCGTCCGCCCTCGTCACGAGATCTGCCGCGCCGTCGTTCTGCTCCATGAGACTCGTGTACGGCACGTTCAGCCCGTCCGCTATCTTGAGCACGGTATTCACCGTCGGATTGCTGCCACCTTTTTCTATCTCGGAGAGCATAGCCTTGCTTATCCCGGAGATTTTCGAGAGCTGACCGAGCGTCAGATTGCGGCTCGCCCTTATTCTTTTCAGATTTGCCGCTATAACAGCGCCGAGATCCATAAAATTCATCACCCGTATTGACAAATATGTTGAACAATCGTATAATATATCAAACATTAGTCCGCTATATTTTACATTTGTCAGTTATATTATAATAGCTTTCGGCGGATTAATCAAGGGGAGATAAAAAAATTGAGGCGCAAAGCATTCAAAGCCGCCCTGCCGCGCACGCTGCCGATTCTCGTTGGCTTCGTATTTCTCGGAATGTCATACGGACTTCTGATGCGCAGCAAGGGCTTTTCGTTCATATATCCGATGTTCATGAGTATGTTCATCTTCGCGGGCTCCATGGAATTCGTAACAGCAAACCTGCTTCTCGCCGATTTCAATCCCATTTACGCCTTTCTGCTCGCGCTGATGGTCAACGCCCGCCATCTTTTTTACGGCATATCGATGCTCGAAAAATTTGACGGTACGGGCTGGAAAAAGCCGTATCTGATATTCGGAATGTGCGACGAGACCTTCTCGATAAACTGCACCGCCGACCTGCCGCCGGATGTTGACAAGGGCTGGTTCATGTTCTTTGTCACGCTGCTCAATCAAATATACTGGGTCGTAAGCTCGACCGTCGGCTCGCTGCTCGGATATGTTATTCACTTCAACACAAAGGGCATCGAGTTCGTCATGACCGCGCTGTTCGTCGTGATGTTCCTCGGTCAGTGGGAGAAAAAAGAAAACCGCGCCCCCGCCCTTGTCGGGCTGATAGGAACTGCGGTGTGCCTGCCGATATTCGGCAGCAAATATTTTATAGTGCCCGCGATGGTGCTGATAGTCGCGGCGTTTGCCGTCGGCAAAAAGATAGAGGACAGGGAGGGCAAAAAGATATGACGGAAGTTCAGTCGGCTGTAACAATAGGCGCAGTGGTTCTCGGCACGATGGCGACAAGATTTCTGCCGTTTTTAGTGTTCCCCAAGGGCAAGACTCCGCCGAAATTCGTTCAGTATCTCGGCAAGGTGCTCCCCTGCGCCGCCATCGGTCTGCTCGTCGTTTATTGCTTCAAAGACGTCGCTTTGAGCGGAACCTACGGCATACCGGAAATTCTGTCGGTGCTGCTGATAATCGTCCTGCACAAATGGAAGAAGAACACGCTGCTGAGCATCGGCGGCGGCACGGCGCTCTATATGCTGCTCGTGCAGACGGTGTTCAAATAATCAGGTGCGCCACTGATATTTTTGAAGATCGACTCTGCCCGATCCATCGAACTCCACGCCCTCCTCTTCGAGGAGGGTCTTTTGCATATCCTCACCGCCGAACGCGAACGCGGAGGAAGTCTCGCCCAGACGGTTGACTACCCTGTGACACGGGATAACGCCCGGCTCGGGATTGACATGCAGGGCATAGCCGACGACGCGCGACCAGCGCGGATTGCCGGCGAGAGTCGCTATCTGCCCGTAAGTCGCAACGCATCCGCTCGGGATTTTTCGTACAACATCGTATATTAATTCAAATGTGGTTTTCATCTCAATCACCCGAAATTATTTTAACTTATTCTACGCCTGAAATGCAATAAAAAAAGACGATGACAGCAAAAGCTGCTACCGTCTCTGAAAAGAAAACAGCCTTCCTATTGGAAAGCTGAATTCACAAATGTCGGCGTCGACTTATCTTCCCGGGAGGCTGCCCTCCGAGTATTGTCAGCACGAGTGAGCTTAACTACCGTGTTCGGAATGGGAACGGGTGGACCCTCATCGTTATAGGCACCGACTTCGGAGCGATTTTTGTATGACCGCTCTCTCAAGTGCTCGACTATAATACAACATCCTGCGACAAAAGTCAAGGGCTTTTTTCAAACTTTTTTAAAAAATCTTAAACTTTTTTGCACACCTTGGTTATCTCGCCGATATAAATGCGGTGATAGTCGCCGTTATGATAGTTTTTCTCTATCTCGGGCGTCAAAAATCTTGACGGATCCATATCGGCGAAAGCTATCTTTTTACAGGCTATAATTAAATTCGCCTCTTCGAATGCCACGCTCCCGCCAAGCTCTACAGCACTCAAGCTGCACTCTTTAGCCTTGTCATAGTCGCGTCCGCTCTTTGCGCCGCAAAAAGATAGCGCCTTTTTATATTCGCCGCTAAAAAACGAGAGCGTAAAATCGCCGTGCTTCTCCATGAATTCATATGTGTATCTCTGCGGGCGCACGAAGACCGCGACAACATCCTTGCCCCACAGCTCGCCTATCATGCCCCAGCTGACGGTCATGGTATTATAATCATCCGCTTTTCCGGCGGTCAGCAGCGCCCAATCGTCCCTGATAAGGCGCGTGAAGCTGTCTTTTATCTCGCATATATCTATTTTTTCAAAGTTCATGGCAAATACCCCTTTTCTCGCTTGATTCTTCTCTGTAATTGACCGAAGTTTAGAAATATGTTATACTTATGTTATAATTACAAATAATAGAAATTCAATTAACATAAACGGCGCGTTTGGAAAAATCTGCGGTTCCCGCACATATATTATATGCCGCTTTTTGCGCAATGCAAGATTTTTCTTTGCAATAGCCGGATGAAAGAGAAAGGAATTGATGTTATGCCGGAGCAGAACATACCGGAGATCAAGGGAAGTCTCAGAGACTTCATGCTCAAAGTTCCCGAGCCGATTTATCGCTGCAGCGGAATCAAAATACTCGGCAGACGAATTAAGTCGGTGCTTTTTTCGACCGATGCGAGCATCATCAGAAACACTAACGCGGACGCGGTCATCGCAGTCTATCCGTTCACCCCTCAGCCCGTGATAACCCAGGCTGTCATGGTGGCGGCGGATGTGCCGGTCTTTGTCGGAGTCGGCGGAGGACTGACGCAGGGTCACAGAGTCGTCAACCTCGCCCTGCACGCCGAGTTCCAGGGCGCGATAGGCGTTGTCGTCAACGCGCCGACGAGAAACGAGACGATAAAAGAGCTGCACAGAACTATAGATGTGCCGATAGTTGTTACCGTGCTCAGCGAGGACGAGGACATTCAGGGGCGCATCGACGCGGGCGTCAGCATTCTGAACATATCCGCGGCCGGCAGAACGCCGCAGGTCGTGCGCAGCATCAGGGAGCGTTTCCCGGATATCCCGATAATCGCAACAGGCGGTCCGACGGAGGAGAGCATACTCGCCACCGTCGAAGCGGGAGCGAACGCGATAACCTGGACTCCCCCGTCAAACGGCGATGTGTTCAAAGATATTATGGACAAGTACCGCCACGGCGAACCCCACCCGGATTTTTAATCGAATCAGCCGCCCGGAGAGATACTTCGGGCGGCTGTTTTATTTGCATGACCCGGTACAGCTAAAATAAACCGCCGTCGGAGCTTATACCTCCGGCGGCGATATTTTTATATTATTTTGCTTTTAATCGGCTGAGAATGCTTTCGACGCGGTCAATGGCTTTGCTCACCTGATCCCTCGCGTTGTTTATCCTATCCTGCATGACAAAATCGGCAAAGGTGCTGTCCATGAACCAGTCGGCAAAGGAGAAAAAGCCGTCGGTTTTTATCCCGAGGTCCTTGAAGCCCTGCACATCACGAAGCTCCTTGCCGAACCTCGCGAGGTCTCTCTTCGCCTGCTCCATGTAGGCGTTCGCGTCGTCCATCTTCGAGCGCTTGATAAGCGACGAGACAATACCGCCGCCGAGTATATCCACGACTCCCCAGCTCTTCGCTTCGTCGAGCTTACTTTTTGCGCTTTTGAGGCTCGCAAGCGCGCGTTCGCCCGCTTTGACAGCCTCGCGTTTTTCTTTCTCAAGGTCGTACATACGGCACCCCCTCGACAGATATCAAATATATTTAGCCGTTATTTTATCAGCAGTTTTTTTACTTTTATCTCGCCGTCAGACACTTCGCCCATGCCGAGAAATTCATTTCCCGGCGCAATGACGCGTACAAGCTCGTTTTCCTGCGGTGCTTTGAGATAGAGCCGTTCAAGGCTCAGCTCGCCGCCGTTTTTGAATCTCCGCGCCTGCGGCTCGGTGACTGTCACGAATCTGTAAGAGCCGAGAGCCTGCTCGATCGGGATAATTTTTTCTTCGATTTTGCCGCTGTGCGCAAGTTCCGCGAGCTCATCGAGGGTTATGCATCCGTCTATCGGAAATCCGTTTGCCTTTGTGCGGCGCAACGCCGTCATGACGGCTCCGCAGCCGAGCTTTTCGCCGATGTCGGCAACGAGCGAGCGGATATATGTGCCCGCCGAGCACTCGACGGATATTGTGTATTCGCCGTTTTTTTCGTCGCAGTCAATAAGTGATATTGAAGAAATAGTAACAGTCCTGCTCTCGCGCTCGACTTCTATCCCCTGCCGCGCGAGCTTATATAATCTCACGCCGTTTTGCGAGATGGCGGAATACATCGGCGGCACCTGCTCTATCGTGCCCGAAAAGCTCTGCAATGCGGATTCAAAATCCGCGCGCGAGGCGTTTACTTCCCGCGTTTCGAGCACTTCGCCGGTGATATCGAGCGTGTCGGTAACAGTGCCGAGCTTTAAAGATGCGGTATACGCCTTGTCATGCGACGGGAGCAGCTCGCAAAAGCGGGTTGCTCCGCCGAGCAGAACGGGCAGAACGCCTGTCGCCATGGGGTCGAGCGTTCCGGTGTGCCCGGTCTTTTTGACGCCCGTCATCCGGCGGACACGCGCCGCCGCAACGAACGAGGTCATGCCCTCGGGCTTGTCAATGAGCAGAATCCCTGTCATGTTTTTCTCCGTTTTCAGTCGTTTATCATTGCGTCATAGAGCCTGTCGCAGCAGTGGTCGTCTCTGTAGAGGAAGAAATCCTTCATGCGCGAAGCATAGGGCTCCTGCGGCGCAAAGCCGTTGTTTATATATTCTTCGAGGTGGTCAAGCAGAGTGTCGGCATCCTGCGAGAACGGTCCGAAGCCGTTTTCGAGCGGCAGGTCGAGCTGCCTGTAGTTATGCGACACGCCCGCCAAAAACAGCTCATAGTCCGGCACAAAATAGAGCACGGGGCAGTTGAGATAGACGGAATCGAAAACTATCGAAGAATAGTCCGTTATCATCAGTCTGTACTCGTCCATATTCGTGTCGAAATTGTCCGTGCAGACTCTGTCGTTCTTTATATCAAACAGATGGTTGTAGCATTTGAATATCGGGTGGTTCTTGAAGTCGAGATAGAGATCGTTTTTCTCGAGCATATCGTGCAGTCTCTCGGAATTGAGGAACGCCGAGACCTGCTTGAAGAAATCGGACTCCACGAACACCTCGGGCAGCTCCTCGCGCTCGTTGTTGACAAGCGCACCGATAAGGTTGCTGCGCCAAGAGGGCGAGAACACAATTCTATTCTTCTTTTTGCCGCTGGGCTCCATGCTGTCATATCGCGGCATGCAGCTCTTTATCAGCTCGCGCTCCGCAAAGCCGTAGTTCTTCTGGAAGTTCTCTATCTCAAAGCCGCTCGAAACTACGACTCGGTCTATCGAGCAATGCTCCTTGTCGTAGAGGCTTCTGAGCGACGCGTGGAGTATGCCGTGCTGGAGATAGACCAGCTCGAATTTTACAAGGTCGGCATACCAGCGGGTCGGACCCGCTCCGAAAGGCGAGACATTCGAGAGATTCGAGAACGATGTGATTATCTTGTCGCAGTTGAAATACAGCTGCTTATGAAGCTTCGAATGGAACATCACGACGTTCTTTTTCTCCTCGGGAGTGAAGCGCTCGTCGAGCTTGCCGCAGTCGCAGTCATTTAAGATATAATAGCGCTTAACGCCGTCTTTTTTGGAGAAATCGTGCTTGAACTGATCGTATGCGTTGTCAAATACGCCGTAGCGGTCAAGATAGAGCCATATGGGGCCGCTGCCTTTAAAAGTCAGCGCAAGCAGGCGGTTATAAACTATCCTCGGATTCTTGAAGCCGAAGTAGAGCATATTGTAAAACGCCACGAGCAATTTATAAAACGCATTGTTGAGAGCCGGAGACGAAGAAACAGTAAACACTCCGTTTTTCTCTTTATAGCGTCTGTTGTCTCTGAAGAATATTTTCTGTCCCTTGTCCTGAGTCAGCGGAACATGGGGTCCGAAATAATAAGAAAGCTTGTAAGTATAGCCGCAGGTCTCGACCTCGAGCTCGAATTTTTTTGTCTTTGTGACATCGATATCGAAGCGCAGGCGCCAGAATGTGGCGGTCTTTATCCCCGCGCGGTAATATTCATAGTTCGAGTGAGTCAGTTCAATTTCCTCGCGCGCGCCGTCTTTTATTATAAACACGCGCGGCTTTTCGACATAGTCAAATATGACGCACTTCAAGAACGCGTCCACGCGCAGAGTGCCGCCGAATACCTTGAACGAGTTGACGACTATCGGCACCTTGTCGGCACTGTAAACCTCTTCGCTGTCATAGAGCACTCGCAGATTCTTTTTGTCCGCTGCGACGCTCAGCTTGTCGCATCCCTTTATCCTGAGCAGAAAATGCTTGTGATAGAGATCCATATACGGGTGGTTGAGGATGACGCTGTCATCGACTCTGTCAAGCAGGGCGTTTATCCTGCCGACCGCCCTGTCGAACTCGTCTTTCGGATAGCTGTAGGGCAGCAGGATATCCTGCGTGCTCTTCCAGTTTATATCATTGAGATAGAGCGACTGGAGATAAGACGGCACATGACCCTCGTATCTGCCGAACATCTCCTCCCACATAGCCATGGTATTTTCGAAGATATAATAGGCGTAGCCCTTTTTGCCCGTTGTGCTGCCGGGGCGGCGCAGATAGAGATATTCCGGGCGGCTGCAGAAGCCGATTTTCAGCTTATCGCTGAGAACGTCGAAGCAGTATTTCTGATCCTCATGGAATGCGAGCGATGTGTCGAAAAGAACATTCTTCCCCTCGCCGAGATTCTTGACGCAGATGTTCATCGTCGTCTGCGTTATATAGCAATACTCCGGATCCTCGAGGTCATAGACGCCCGTCTTTTTGAGGAGCTTGTATCTGTAGTGCAGGGCGAACTTCTGCTCGCCGTAATACGGAACTATCTTGTAGGTCACAAGATCGATCTCGTCAAAATGCCTGTCGAAGAAATCGGCGACCGTCTTGAGCGTATTGTCGGTGAGCGTATCGTCGGAGTCGAGATAGGTTATATACTGACCCTGCGCGTGCTCGATACCGAAATTCCTCGTTGCCGAAACGCCGCCGTTTTCGAGCGAGAACACCTTGAAGATATCATATTTTTCGGCATATTCTTTGCATATGCCGAGACTGCCGTCCTTTGAGCCGTCGTCTATCAGCAGAACTTCGAGCTCGTCCTTGTTTATGGTCTGCCGCAGAAGGCTGTCAAGGCACGAAGTGAGATAGTCCTCGCAGTTATAGACGGGGACGATGACGGACATCCTGTACTTAAACATCTTATACTCCTCACATCAGAATATACAAAAATTGCCTGTATATTTTATCACATTTCGCGATCTCTTTCAACCGTTTGAATCGAGCCATGCGTTCGCCGTCCGTGCGACGCCGTTCAATGCGTGCTCGCCGAACGGATCGTCTATGCCAGCGGCGGCGCAGAGCTCCTTGAAGCTCTTCTTCCCGCCGAAGGACACAAAGCGCAGATATCTCTGCCACGCGTCTTTATAATCTTTTTGGCTCAGCGACCAAAATTCAAGCGCCGCAGTCTGCGCGAGGCAGTAGTCGATATAGTAGAACGGGCTCTGGTAAATGTGGAGCTGCCGCTGCCAGCCCTCGCCCTCACTGTAGACANNGGATAGAGATAGATGTGCAGCTGTCTCTGCCAGCCGCGACCGTTTGAATAGAAATCGACATCGCCGAAGTCCATATACGGGCGGTACTTTTGCTCGAGCTCAAGCCACTTTTCGTTTCTCTCGGCGGGAGTCAGCTCCGGCGAGTCATAGACAATGTGCTGGAACTCGTCGACCATAGTGCCGTAGGGCAAGAAGACCAGCGCGCTCTCGAGATGGACAAAGCGCGAGCGCACGGCATCCGAGCCGTAAAACAGCCCGTGCCACGGCCATGCGAAGAACTCCATGGACATCGAATGGACTTCGCACGACTCCATAGTCGGGCTTATCTGATCGCAAAGCTCCATTTTGTCTCTGACGCTGTAATAGGCGAATGCGTGACCCGCCTCGTGGGTGAGCACATCGACATCGCCCGAAGTGCCGTTGAAATTCGAGAAGATGAACGGCGACTTGTATTCGAGTATCTCCGTGCAGTAGCCGCCCGCAGCCTTGCCCTTTGCGCTCAGGACATCCATGAGGGCGTTGTCATACATGAAGTTTATGAACTCCCCCGTCTCGGGGCTCATCTGCTCATACATTTTCTTTCCCGCGGCGAGGATATCCTCGGACGAGCCGTCGGGCTTCGGGTTGCCCTCTTTAAACGCGAACGGGTCGTCGTATATTTTCATGTCGTCTATGCCGATGCGCTTTTTCTGCATATCTTTCAGGCGGCAGACGACCGGCACTATGTCGCGCACGATGCGCGAGCGGAACGCCGAAACATCTTTCGCGTCATAGCAGTTGCGCGTTTGGCGGCAATATGCGAGCTCGGTGAAGGTGTTGAAGCCGAGCTTTTTTGCAATGCGGGTGCGGCATTTTACAAGGCTGTCAAAAATTCTGTCGAGCTCGTCGGCATGAGCCATATAGAACCCGCTCTCCGCCTCGTATGCCGCGCGGCGAACGTCGCGCTCGGCGTTTTCTTTATATGCGCCGAGCTGGGAGAGGCTCAGCTTTTCGCCGTTGAAATCTATCTGCGCCGAGGCTATCAGCTTCTGATATTCGCTCGAAAGCTTGTTTTCCTCCTGCAGATCGGGGATTATCTCGGGCGAGAAGCACCTGCGCGAAAGCTCCGCGTTGACGAACATCAGCTTGCCGTATTTCTCTTCAAGCTGTGCGCGAAGCGGGCTTTTGAGCATCGCTTCGGTGAACTTCTGCTCGCTCTGCTCAATAAGAGGGGCGTTTTCGTCATTGAAGTCGTTCTCTTTCTCATAGAACTCATCGAGGGTGTTGACGGTGTGGCGGATATAGGCTATCGTGCTCATCGTCTGAACATGGGAGATTATTTTTTCACGCTCTGCAAAAGCTTTCTCCGCCTCTTCGATAGTCTTTGCCGCGCTGAGGCGTTCCGCCGCCGCATCGAGCGCTTCGGTCGCCGCTTTAACATCTATTCTCTCATATGGCATATCACAGAATTTCATATCAATTCCTCCGTTGGGGTTATTTGACGCTTATCTCATAGAAAACGACCGTGTTGGGGTCGGTTGCGTTTTTGAGCACAAGCTCGCCGTCGACTTCGACCGTCTCTGTAGTGCAGTCGAGCACTGCGCACTGCTTATATTTTTCGCGCAGCTGTTCTTTATATATCTTCTTCGCCCGCTCGCCGCATAGAGTGGTGTCCGAATCCAACGCAAAATCATCGGGCGACCACGAGAAGCTGTTCTTTAATATGCCGTATTTCAGCCTGTCGCTCTGCCACTCGTCGAAGAAGTTCGCGTCGCTGTCGATAAGATATTTCTTTATCTCGACAGTCTTTCCCTGAAATTCGGGCGCGTTTATCTTAAAAACAGTATTGCTTTTTAAAGAATACTTTATCCTCTGCTTGTAGTTATACGCCATAATATAGAGCGTGCCGTCCTTTTTCGCGGCGAGCGCGCCCGTCTCGACCTTCGGCAGCTTTGAAGCGTTTGCAGTGATACCAACTGCCTTTGCCCCTGCCATCTTTGCAAAGCACTGAGCGGTGTAATACGACAGCGACGGATAGCCCCAAACCGAAGAACCGGTTGTGTAGCCCCACGATGAAAAATAATCTATATCATTCTCGGCAAACTCGATATACTGCTTCGCGTCATATGCTGCCTGTATGTTATAGCCGACCGCGCGGGAGAGCAGCTGGCGGTCGTCCTTGCCGTCGGCTCCGCCGTATATGCGTCCTTCATCTATGCCGTAGTGAAGATTATAAAGCCCGTATTCCTCGGCGGCCGAGCGCAGGTGTTCTATAGTCTCGGCGGGCGTCATATCAGCCGAAGCCTCAACGCTGCCGTCATAGTGCGACGCTGCGAGATAGCATATCCTCGTGCCCTTTTCGCCAGTTGCGTAGTTCGTGCCCTCGGCGCAGTGGCGGATAAACTCACGCTCGTCCCATATTCCCTCTGTCGCCGCCATGGCATGCGCGCCAATGTAGACATCATCACCCAGCGTATCAGTGAGCGCCTTGACCGTGTAGTCATAGAGCTTGCAGTAAGCCTCTTTTGAAAGCTCCGGGTCTTTGTCCCCGGCATAGAACCAGTCGGCGTTTTCAAACTCCGTGAGCAGTCCGAAGCGCCACGACTGCACCTCACTCAGTCCGAACTCGTCAACGAGCGTGCCGACATAGTCGCAGATAAATCTATACCACTCGTTGTAGTCCTCGGGCGGGCGGACATTGACCCCGAACGCGCCGATAAGCGGCTCGGCGGAGAGCTTCATCGGGACATTGCCGAGCTTTATCAGTGGCTTTGCGCCGAGGTTGAGTATTCCGCGGCAGCTTCCGATAATGCGTGAAAAGTCGTAGTCCGTCTTTGTTGTTCTGTCCGACGGATCGACAAACGGATCGAGCTCGGCGTTGCCGCCCGTCGCGCTCATAAGCTCGATATATTTAACAAACGACATAACATCGTTTTCGCCGTCAGGCTGAGTGTCCGCGTCGAAAGCATACGGGCTCCATACATTTATTGTATCCGTAACGGCATTGACGGTGTAGCGCTCGTCGGCAGTGTTTATCTCATACTCCGCGCCGTTTATCCACGGCAGAATAATTGAAAACAGCAGCGTTATCCCCGCCGCAGCCGCAGCGAAGCGCATGACCCATCTGAATATAATACTGCGCATATTGACCCTCCGATATATAATTTCCTACATATGGATTATATAGTCCGTGACGCTTTGTGTCAATCCCGCGATTGATTTATACCCCCGCGCATGATATTATATACTAAACAAAAATAAAAACAGGTGATACTATGTTCAAGCCGGAAAAATATACTCCCCCGAAGTTCGACCGCGAGCCGTTTATATCCTTTCCCGATGTGACGACCGAAAAGGCGGGAGACGGCTACATCCCGGAGAATTTTTACGCGACCACGATATATCCCGAATATTTCAAGATAAACGGCGAGTGGAAGATGCTCACGGGCAGCCGCATGGACTGCTCCGTTGTGATAAAAGACGGTATGCCCTATGCCATCGAGATGAGGAATATAAAGGAAGGTGACGAGGTAGTCGTCAACCGCACGGACGACGGCAGAGACGGCATCTTCGTCCACACGGACGGCTTCTCCGCCCCGGAGAACAGCGTTGATCAGGCGTTTGCGTTCAGGATGGGACAGAGCCGCGAGACTTCGTATTCCCGCGACTACGACCGCCTCTATGATATTCTGCGCCACGACCGCGACCACGGCAAGATAGTCTGGGTACTGGGTCCCGCCTGCGTGTTCGACCACGACTCCCGCGCCGCCATGGAGTCGCTCATCAACAACGGCTACTGCGACGCGCTCTTTGCGGGCAACGCCCTCGCGACGCACGACCTCGAAGGCGATCTGTTCCACACAGGGCTCGGGCAGGACATATACACAAAGCACAATGTCCCCAACGGGCACTATCATCACCTGCACACGATAAACCTTGTCCGCAAAGCGGGCGGAATAAAGAACTATGTCGAGCAGAACAATGTCCGCACGGGCATCATGCAGGCGCTCGTCAGGAACAATATCCCCTATGTGCTCGCGGGCTCCATCCGCGACGACGGCCCTCTGCCCGATGTTATACCGAATGTATACGACGCGCAGGACGCCATGCGCAAGCACACGAGCGAGGCGACGACGGTAATCGCCCTCGCCACTCAGCTGCACACGATAGCGACGGGTAACATGACCCCGTCATATCAGGTGGTGGACGGCGTTGTCAGACCCGTATATTTCTATGTTGTCGATGTGTCGGAGTTCGCCGTCAACAAGCTCAAGGACAGAGGAAGCCTGAGCATCACGGGCGTTGTGACGAACATCCAGGACTTCATCGTCAACGCCGAGCGCAATCTTATCAGCAGGGATGGGAAATAAGCGAAGCGGTAAAAAAATCGAACAAAAAGGATAATTGACTTTTGATTAAGAAAAAAATTGCCGAACTTTTTGAAAAAATAAAGAAAACAAAAACATCTACTAAAATCATGATACTGCTTCCTGTCATATCGATGCTGATATGTGCTACGGCACCATCCATTCCGGGGCTTTGGGGAAATAGGATAGCATTTCATGCAGTATCGTTGTTTGCTTTGTCTTTGATAGTTTTATTTATGATTTTGTTAAGTAAAAAAGTTAAAAAGCAGCCATGGCACGGTATACTGTGTTTTCTCACAATATGTATCGGCGTTTTGTTCTATATAATCTTTATAGGGTACACAGCACTTTTGGACTATCTGCTGTAAGTATCAGAAAGGATATCAATGAATAAGAAGTACAAAAGGGATACAAAAGGTTTGGCACTGCTGCTATCGATATGCCTTGCGGTTATTCTTATCTCAATCGCAGTGATAATCAGGTTTTATTCAATACGCGTACTGCTGACGGCGCTGGTATGCGCAATAATCCCGTTTGCTTTTATAACGATTTATACGATAATGGGCGCAGGAGATTATATTGAAATCCACGATGATTTTTTCGTTTTCAAACAGGGACGCAATTCTCCCCGAAAAGTTTATTGGAAAGAGATTTCCGGTCTCGCTTTTTCGGGAAACAAACACTTCCTGCCATTCAGCGTAATGAATGTGTTCGAAGAAACCGGCAATATGGAGCCGCGGGCTATCGTGTTATTGGATTCAACATACGAACAATACAAGAAAATGTGGGAAGATATGATTTTGTCTTATACAAAATCACAGCCCGAATCTCACAATGTCGATGCAAAATTCGGGGAGTTTTTGAGCTTGTGAAAAATAATTTGCATAAAAATGTTTTCGTCTAATGTCGCCGTAATAAGTTAAAAAAATTTTTTAAAACGGGAGGATAGCGTGAAAGAAATATTTG
>DKDF01000091.1:2674-3159 GCA_002451755.1 Ruminococcaceae bacterium UBA6855 | reverse complement strand
GAGCCTAAATAGATTCTGCGATGAATCCCAATTCATCAATCACAAAACCGACCGCAGCAGATATGCTGCGGTCGGTTACTGTTTTACAGCACCCGTTTATGTTCCGGGCGCTTTTCTTATTCCATGTTGTCTATATAGCTGCAGGCTGCGAGTGCGGCTACGGAGCCATCCGCCGCTGCGGTGGTCAGCTGGCGCACTTCCTTTGTGCGGCAGTCGCCCGCAGTGAAGATACCGGGGGTCTTTGTTCTGCAGCTCTCGTCCGCGATGATATAGCCGTAGTCATCGAGGTCTGCAACATCCTTGAAGCTCTCGTTGTTCGGCATCTGACCGACCGCAATAAAGACTCCGTCCATCGGAATGGAATGGGGCTCCTCGTCGCCTGTCGCTATTTTTATGCCGTCGAGTTCGTCGCTGCCGATGAGCTTGACTACCTTCGTGTTCATGAGAACCTTTATATTATCTTTCTCGCCGAGCTTCTTGACAAG
>DKDF01000091.1:0-2637 GCA_002451755.1 Ruminococcaceae bacterium UBA6855 | reverse complement strand
CCGCCCCTGAACTCATCGCGTCTGTGTATGAGCGTGACACTCTTGCAGTAAGACGCGAGGAAGAGCGCGGACTGGAGAGCGCTGTCTCCTCCGCCGACAACGGCGACATTCTTGCCCTTGTAAAAAGCTCCGTCGCACACCGCGCAGTAGGATACTCCCCTGCCCGCGAGGTCGTTTTCGCCGTCTGCGCCGAGCGGTCTGTGGCGCGCTCCGGTGGCGATTATAACGCACTTGCACTGATAGCTGTTCGAATCGGTTATGACGGTCTTTATCTTTCCGTCGACTATTTTTATGACCTTCTCAAGCTCAACATCCGCGCCGAGCTCCATCGCCTGCGAGACGAGGTTATCCGCAAATTCGCTGCCGCTTATCTGCGATATTCCCGGATAGTTTTCAACTCTCGGCGAAGAGGTTATCTGACCGCCGAAGGACTCGCCCTCGGTCACGAGCACGGTTTTTCCCGCTCTGAGCGCATAGATTGCCGCCGTGAGTCCGGCAGTGCCGGCGCCGACGATAACGATATCAAATTGCTGCATTTCTTTTCCCTCTGAATATGGCAAAATTTTTCTTTAATGCGCCGAAAACCGGGTGAAGCCGCGCTCCACCCGATCTTCCGCCTTTTATCAGTGCATCAGCACTGCTCAATGAACTTTTTGATATTTGAAAGATTGACGAAGCTCTCGTATCCGTCGCCGTCGGTGACGATAAGAGTCGGAGCCTGTCTGATGCCATATTTCATCGTCAGATCCTCCTGAGCCTCTGCGTCGATCTTCTCGTAGCCGATATTCGCCTTGTCAAGCAGCGTATAGGCTATTTTGCAGTTGGGGCAGGTCTTTGTGGTGAAGAGCATGACCCTTGAGCCGTTTGATGCCTTGGGAGCCTCCTCGTGCTTGCCGTCCTCCACGGTGTGGCTGACGGTGCGCTCATTCTTGAGATGAGACGCGCCGAGGTTATAGACGGTTCTGTCCTTGAACTCCTGCGCCTTGCCGTCGTTCCAGTTCTGGACGGGGCGATAGTAGCCGGTGATACGGCTGTAGACCTCGGTCTGACCGCCGCACTCGGGGCAGGTGAAGTGCTCGCCCGCGATGTAGCCGTGATCCTTGCACACGGAGTAGGTCGGGGAGATCGTGTAATAGGGCAGCTTGTAGTTCTCGGCTATCTTGCGCACGAGAGAAGCAGTCGAGGTCCAGTCGGGCATCTTCTCGCCGAGGAAGGCGTGGAAGACTGTGCCGGAAGTGTATCTTGTCTGAAGATCATCCTGAATGTCGAGCGCCTCAAAGATATCCTCCGAGAACGAAACAGGAAGATGCGAGCTGTTGGTGTAATAAGGAGTACCGCCGTCCTTCGCTGCGGTGATGATATCCGGGAACTGAGCTACATCGTGCTTTGCGAAGCGATAAGTGGTGGACTCGGCGGGAGTTGCCTCGAGGTTGTAGAGATCGCCGTACTCCTCCTGATAGTCGGAGAGGCGCTCACGCATATGGTCGAGGACTTCCTTGGTGAACTGCTGAGTCTTCTCGTGGGTCATGTCCGCTCTGAGCCACTTGGCGTTGAGGCCGACCTCGTTCATACCGATAAGGCCGATGGTCGAGAAGTGGTTCTCGAAGGTGCCGAGGTAGCGTCTGGTGTAGGGATAGAGACCCTCGTTGAGAAGCTTCGTGATAACTGTACGCTTGACGCTGAGCGAACGGGCGGAGATATCCATAAGCTTGTCGAGTCTGCGGTAGAAGTCCGCCTCGTCCTCTGCAAGATATGCGATTCTCGGCATATTTATCGTAACAACGCCTATAGAACCGGTGCTCTCGCCGCTGCCGAAGAAACCGCCGGACTTCTTGCGAAGCTCGCGCAGGTCGAGGCGCAGTCTGCAGCACATGGAGCGTATATCGCTCGGCTCCATATCGCTGTTGATATAGTTTGAGAAATAAGGAGTGCCGTACTTTGCGGTCATCTCGAAGAGAAGTCTGTTGTTCTCGGTATCCGACCAGTCAAAGTCGCGGGTTATGGAATAAGTCGGGATGGGGTACTGGAAGCCGCGTCCGTTGGCGTCGCCCTCGATCATGGTTTCGATGAACGCCTTGTTGACCATGTCCATCTCTTTCTTGCAGTCCTTGTACTTGAAAGGCATCTCCTTGCCGCCGACAATGGCGTTGAGCTCTGCAAGGTCATTGGGAACGGTCCAGTCAAGGGTTATGTTCGAGAACGGAGCCTGAGTGCCCCAACGGCTGGGAGTGTTGACGCCGAAGATGAACGACTCGATGCACTTCTTGACCTCGCGGTAAGAGAGGTTGTCCGCCTTGACGAACGGAGCAAGATAGGTATCGAACGAGGAGAACGCCTGAGCGCCCGCCCACTCGTTCTGCATGATGCCGAGGAAGTTGACCATCTGATTGCAGAGGGTCGCAAGGTGGCTTGCGGGAGAAGAGGTTATCTTTCCGGGAACGCCGCCGAGACCTTCCTGAATGAGCTGCTTCAAAGACCAGCCCGCGCAGTAACCGGTGAGCATGGAGAGGTCATGGAGATGGATATCGCCGTTTCTGTGGGCGTTTGCTATCTCTTCGTCATAGACCTCGGAGAGCCAGTAGTTCGCGGTGATCGCGCCGGAGTTGCTGAGAATCAGTCCGCCGACGGAATATGTGA
>DKDF01000027.1:5569-7756 GCA_002451755.1 Ruminococcaceae bacterium UBA6855 | reverse complement strand
AAAAAGAAAATGCCGAAACGCGGGTAGTATAAAATATTCGATTGTGATATGACGCAAAGGTAGTAGCCAATTATCAACAATCCGCAATTGCTATAACTTTGTATCGGCTGCGCCGATAGCGGACAGCCACAAGGGCTGTCCCTACTAACGGTTGGCAATAAACATTTCGGGAATTTCGTGCCGCTTGCGTGGCAGCGGTGCGTCGAGGTCGCCGCACCCTACAAGTCGCGCATCAAAAAATTCGTGCAGATTTCGCGAGCGGATAAAATTTGACCATATCGCACACTTTTGCACTATTCACTTTTACCTATTACTTTGAGCGTCAGCGAAACTAACCCCTCAGTCTACGCTTCGCGTATCCAGCTCCCCTACAGGGGAGCCAAAATAGATTCTGCGACAAATCCCAATTTGCCAAGTTGAGATAAACAGCGCATTTCTATACACATTGCAATAACATAAAACCGACCTATGAGTCATAGATCGGTTTTTATCTTTTATGAACACCCCGCTAATACAGCGTGCCGATATTTATTAATTATCTGACTTCGAGTATGTTGCTCGCGCCCGTGAAGAGATTGAAATACAACAGCTTTTCTTCGCCGTTTTCGATGAATTTTATCTCATAGTTTCCGTCCGCGCGGGCACCGACGCATTTGACATCGAGAATCTTTGCATCGGATTCTCCGAAAGTCTCTTTGAGCACTTCGAGCTCCGCTTCGCTGTATTCCCCGGCATCGTCGGAGACGAAGAGCACACGCCCGAAAAGGTTATTTATCTTCGCAAGCAGCAGTTTCTGCTCCCAGGTGAAGGTCAAATTATGGTCGCGCAGGAAGAACACATCGGGGTCGTTTAAGAACGCTCTGCCGTTGAGATGGCGGCGGAACATGCTGTTATTTATGGCGTTCTGCGCACTGGGCAGCTCATTATTTATCGACATGGAGTTATAGAACTTGCCGCCGTAAGATAAATCGACATCGCAGCTTATCCTGCACGCATCGACAACGCCGAACGCCGGACCGAGCGGCACGCCGCAGCCGAGGATGAGCTTATCGCCGACGCATTCGCGCAGGAAGTCCATCGCCTCGCACATGATGGTTCCGCGGGTCTTATTATCGCGCGGAGTCCTGCACTGGCTGTAGAGGAAGTCGAGCTTCACCATATCATAGCCCCAGTCGTTCAATACGGTGTCAAAGACTTTTTTCAGATGCTCGCGCACCTCGGGGTTATATATATCGAGCGTATACGCGCCGCCCCACGCGACGCAGCCGAGCTGAGGCTTGCCGTCGGGATTGCGAATGAGCCAATCGGGATGCTCCTTCAATATGCGCGATTTGCCGCGCTGGACATTGAACGGCGCAAGCCATATTCCCGCAAGATAGCCCTCCCTGTGGACGGCATCGGCTATTGTTTTCATGCCGTTTGGGAAGTCCTTGCCGTTATAATCGAGCCAGTCGCCGACAAAAGGCTCATAGCCGTCGTCGATCTGGAAGATATTTACATTCTCGCGCGCCCGCGAAAGTCCCTTTAAATCGCGCAGAATTATATTTTCATCTATTTTCTGGAAGTAGTTATACCACGAGGTATAGCCCGTGAGTCTGTCGATGCGCTTCTCTGCGGGCAGACCCATGGCGGCAAAATATTTGTCAAACACTTCGTCATAGCCGCCGACAAAGCGGGCGATATCAAACATCTCATACGGTTCGCTTATCGTCAGCCCCTCAACATCCTTTTCGACGGAGAAGATATGCTTCTCCATATCCGAATAGAAAACGGTGTAGCCGTTTCTCTCGCTAAGCGAGCCGAAGAGCTCGAACTCATCGCCGCGGCGAAGATAGGTATATGTAAAGCTATGGAAGAAGCCCGGGCGCGGCTCATAACGGGTGAACGCATAGTCGCCGGAGGTTATCGCCATATCTTTTGTATATTTTGTTACACCAGCAAGCGGAGTCGTTCCGCGATAGATATCCTCTGCGGACATCTCGCCGGATGTTGTCCACGACTGATAGCCGTTGACAAAGAATTTTTCGTTCTTTTCATACTCGTGCCAAAATTCGAGCGACGCCGAAATGAGCGTTATCGGGCGCGAGGGAATGAGAGTCAGTTTCACTCCGCTCTCATCGTTAACGGTAATGACCGAGAAGTGCGGTCCCGAATAGCCGACGGTCTCATAGACTGCGCCGGCGAGAG
>DKDF01000027.1:0-5499 GCA_002451755.1 Ruminococcaceae bacterium UBA6855 | reverse complement strand
ATTGTTCATCCTGTTTCCTCCCTGCGATTTTCTCTTCAAGCTCCAGTTTATCATTTTGAGACGAAAAAAACAATAGGGATTTAGCGTTGTATCTATCGGGTACAAAGTTATAGACATAAAAAAACAGCGCCGCACTCAAAAATGTGCGGTGCCGATATATTGGAACCCTTTCGGGCTTGTTTTAGTTCCTGCGGCTGAGAAGCCGCCGCTTAAGTTATATTGTAGCTTTGCTTGCTACAGAACTAAGCGCGAGAAGCATCATGAGCTTGTGGAAGCTGAACTTCTTCTCCTTCTCAATCTCACCAAACAGGTCCTGTTCCATCTTGTAGTACTGCTTCATCATCATATCTGTCAGCCCTTTCATTTGGTATGCTTTCATTATACTCAGTTTCCGCTATTTGTCAAGTAATTTTGCACAAACAAGCGCGCTCTTGTTTGTGCAATTTCACTAAGAGAGCGGGCTTTTACAAACCTACCAGTTTGAATAATTGCTTTTAACCGCATTAAAATCTTATGTGCATATTGCACAATCAAAGCACACCGGATTGTGTATTATGACGAAGTAAAAGCAGATTTTTTGGAACATCCTACAAAACAAGCGCCAAAAGTTTGTTAGAAATGACAACAAAAATATTTAAAAAGAGCCTCCGACGCATGCCGGAAGCTCTCGTTTTGTGTTATTCTGATGAAAAGAATCAGATTTTGCCCGCCTTTTCGAGCTCTTTATAGTTTCTTCTGATCTTGAGAGTCGTGGTCTTCGGGAACTCTTCGGAGCGGAACTCGAGCTTGTCGATGTTCTTCCATCTGGGCATGTCGCGGTTGAACTGATCAACGGCATCCTTGACGAGCTGATCGGCATCCTTGCCGTACTCCTCATAGTAAGGATAGACCTCTGCGACGATCTTGTTGCCCTCCTGGCTAACGAGGATCTCATGGATCGCATGGCAGCGCTGAGAAAGCTTGTCCTCAAGCTCCTCGGGGGAGACGTTCTTACCGTTGTTGGTAATAATAAGATTCTTCTTGCGGCCGACGAAGAAGAGGAAGCCATCCTCATCGATTCTGCCGTAGTCGCCAGTCTTGAACCAACCGTTGTCGAATGCCGCGGCGGTTGCCTCGGGATCCTTATAATAGCCCCTCATGACGTTGGAGCCGCGGACATATATCTCGCCGACGCCGTCCTCATCGGGATCGTTTATCTTTATCTCGTTGCACGGAAGCGGTCTGCCGACGCTGCCGGGCTTATGATTTTCCATGGTGTTGGTGGTAACTGCGGGTGAACACTCGGTTATGCCGTAGCCGTTGAGAACCTGGATGCCAAGGTCATAGAGACCCTGCTCATACTCGGGGTCGAGCGCAGCGCCACCGACAACGATGAACTCAAGCTTGCCGCCGAGCTGCTCATGAACCTGAGCAAACAGTTTGCGGCGGACATCGATGCCGAACTTCATAAGGAAGCGGCTGATTTTAATTCCCTTCTTGAGGACATCCTCTCTGCCGGTCTTTCTCGCGGTCTTCCAGACACGCTTATAGATAGTCTCGACGACCAGCGGAACGCCGGAGAAGTTCTGAGGATGATGGGTCTGGAAATCCTTGACGAGGTTCTTTATATCGACGCAGATATAGCCGTAGGTAATGATGATGAACGCGGCAAAGATAGTCGCGACCCACGAAAAAGTGTGGTTAAGCGGCAGGAAGCCGACGGAGTTTCCACCCTGGAAGCACTTGCAGGAAGAAGTGACGACGGAAGCGAGGTTGCCGTGGGTGAGCATAACGCCCTTGCTCTTGCCGGTGGTGCCGGAGGTGAAAACGATGGTTGCGAGATCCTCGGGAGTCACAACGACATCCTTATATTCTGTATAGCCCTCTGCAAGGAGCTTCTCGCCCTCGGCTATGTACTTCGGGAAATCGGGAATATAGAAGAAGGTGTCCATGGGAGCGCCAATCTCTTTTATCTTCTCGACGGTCGGAGCGTAGTGCTCGGAATAGAAGATAGCCTTGCACTCACTCTCGTTGAGCTGGACTGCCAGATCCTCTGCGGGAAGCTTGGGATCGAGCGGAACGCTGACTATCTTTCCGAGAAGATTCGCGAAGAATGCGACTATCCACTCATAGGAGTTCTCGCCGATTATCGAAACATTGCAGTCCTTGACGCCGTGGGCAAACATATATGTACCCAGGCAGTTGATGTCATGCCAGACATCGTTGAAGGTGCTGGTCTTGATGCCGCCCTCGTAGTCATACATGAAAAGGGGCTGATCCTTTCCCTCGCCTACGCCGTGGATGACAAGCTCTTTTATCGTCTTGACATCGGGCACATCATAGTATACATCCTTGTACTTCTTTTTCATTTTTGTGATTCCTTCCCTCATTTTTATTTTCTCGGGTTGCGAACCCTGTACCCCTACAGAGTTCTATCAAGACATAATTCTATATTATTGCACTGCAATATTTTTTATCATGCGGAAATTAATAAATATTTGTATTAATTTATAAAAAGTTTATAAAATGCATCAAAAAGCGAAAGCCGGACGGATCAGCTTCACTGATCGCATCCGGTCTGCACATCTTCTTTTTTTGCGGACTTGCCGACTTTTCTGTATGCCCAAAACTTGTTTATAACAAAATTTAGCGGCGTTGTTATAGCGATATTTATGCATGGGGCGATATATTCGGCAAGCTTCCTGTCGGTCAGCTCCACACCCGACTGCGCGAGCATTTCGTTAAACGGTCCGACTCCCTCTTCGAGCTTCATCACATCGAGCCAGAGCCATGACATAACATTTGTAAGAAGCAAGCCTGTAAAGGCATAAGACACATAGAGCCGCAGCAGCACCTGCCAGCCTTTGACGCCCTCGTCGCGGTCGAAAACGAACTTGCCGTTGATTAAATACGACGAAAGTACGCTGAGCGTGAATCCGACGATATTGGCGAGCACATAGTGACCGCCGAGATATATGACCGCGGAATACGAGATATAATTCACTGCGGCGTTTATCAGACCTACGCCGATAAATTTCAGATACTGAACAACCGCATTATCGCTTTTTGCCTTCACGCACCCGCCTCCTCAAAGTTTAAACAGCGAGAAAATGATATCACATAATCCCCGCCTTTTCAATATAAAAATGCGTTTGACTTAAGTACAATTTTATTTTTCTTTAAACTGCTGCTAAACCTATTGTTAAATCTTTCTTAAATTCCGTGCAGGAACAATCAGTGATTATATATATACTAAAATAGCATTCGTAATAAGGTGGGGCAGACCGCGAAAGGCTGCCGCCGCCAATGGGATGGAGATGTGGAAAAAGACATGAAAACCAAACTTCACAGTCGCCTCATGACCGACTTCGGAGGTTTCCTCGGACTGTGCGAGCACATAAAGCTCGGACTTTATTCGAGAAACGCCGTCAAGGTTCAGGAGCACATAGTCAAAAAGCTCATGCGCGACAACAAGAACACCGAATACGGCAAGGCGCACAACTTCAAGGACGTTCACTCCGTTGCCGAATATCAGGAGAAAGTTCCGCTTTCACGCTATAAGGACTACGAAGGCTACATAGACCGCATGGCGGAAAAAGGCGAAAAGAATCTTATCACCTCTTACCGTGTGTGCAGATACGCCGAGTCCTCCGGCAGCGTCGGCGAGCCGAAGCTTGTGCCGCTGACCGCAAGAGCGCTCTGGAACTGCCAGTGCTTCAGCTTCTCGGCTCCTGTCGGCTGCGCGGTCAAATGGTTCCATGAGCACGGCAAGCGTCTGCCCCCGCAGAAGGGTCTTCTGACTCTCGAGATAACCAGCCACAAGCTGCCCAGCGGCAAGACGTGCAGCTGCCTTTCGGGCATTCCGCTGATGTATTTAAAGCCGCTCGTCAGATTTTTCGTCACCTCTCCCCCGGAAGTCATGTTCCCGGAGGATCCGAGCAAGATGAACATGCAGTATTTCAAGCTGCGCTTCGCTCTGACGGACAGGAAGGTCAGCTATCTGAGCACGCTGATAATCACGGTTCTCGAATCGATGATGCACTATCTCGAGGACAACTGGGAGATGTTCTGCGACGACATCGAGCACGGCACGATAAACGAGAGCATTGAATGCCCGCCCGAGATAAGAGCAAAGCTCATGAAGCGCATCAAGCCCATGCCCGAGCGCGCCGCCGAGCTTCGCCGCGAATTTGAAAAGGGCTTCGACACGCCGATAGTCCCCCGCATCTGGCCGAACTGCTGCTGGATGTTCGCCATGGGCGCAGGCTCGCTTGAGGTCTACTCAAAGAAGATAGGTCGCTACACGGGCAATCTCCCGATACACAACATGGGCTACGGCGCATCGGAGGATCTTGTTGCAGTGCCGATAGCGCTCAACTCCAACGACTGCGTTATGCTTCCGCACAACGGATTCTATGAGTTCCTGCCCGTAGGCGCGCCCGAGGGCACACGCCCGCTGACTATAAGCGAGGTTCAGCCCGGCAACGACTACGAGCTCATACTCACCACCCTCTCAGGTCTCTACCGCTACCGCATAGAGGACGTGCTTGAGGTTACCGGATTCTACAAGCAGTCCCCGACGGTAACTTTCAAATACAGACTCAACCAGGTTCTCAATATTGCCGGCGAAAAGACGGATCAGAAGATGCTCGACTGGGCGGTTGAGCAGATGTGCGACCACTTCGGCACGGTTGCGATAGGACACAGCGTCTATCCCGACACCGAAACAACCACTCCCGGTCACTATGTCCTCTTCGTTGAAACTGCGGACGAGATAGACCCCGCGAGGCGCGACGAGTTTGCAAAGGTATTCGATGACAAGCTCAGCGAGTCAAACCTCTTCATCAGCGACGCATGGGGCAAGCGCACTCTCGGCAAGACCGAGCTTCATTTCGTCAAGAAAGGTACATACAGCCAGTATCTTGAGATGAAGAAGAACGAGGGCGCGAACCTCAACCAGCTCAAGCCCGTCGTCCTGCTTAACACTCAGGAAAAGCGCGACTTCTTCTGGGAGAATGTCACCGACTGACGGTAATTCAATAAAAGCAAACAGCCGCAACTAAGATTACTGTTGCGGCTGTTTTTTGCTTTTTCTATGGTGGGTATTGCAGTGATAAAGTGAGATTTGTTTATTACTTGAACCATAGCAAAGCAAGAGCAAGTGACTCAGCCAGACTTTATAATCAGGTTTCCAATAGCCGCGCCGCAGTGGCAGAAACCAACTGAGTTAGGCGAGGGAACGGCTTGCGGAGCAAGACGCACGAGCGACTCTCAAAACATAGTCGCCTATCGCCCTTGGAGCGGGCGCTATGCTCCTTGTTTTTCGCCAACATCGCCTCGCTTCATCCGCCACTGGCGGCGCTTCGGTGATGTTGCACACTAGTTCAAACTCCGGCGCGTTTGCGTGCGAATGTGCCGAGCAACTAATTGAGAGCCGCAAGCTATGTATTGCGGCGCGGCGTTCGCGGGGGGGTACAGGGGCGTAGCCCACAGAAAGACAGGCACACATCGGTTTTGCGC
>DKDF01000032.1:250-6497 GCA_002451755.1 Ruminococcaceae bacterium UBA6855 | reverse complement strand
TCGCAAGCCGTTCCCTCGCTCTCCTCAGTTAGCTATTACTACTGCGGCGCGGCTATGGAAAGCCTGATTATAAAGATTATTTGAGTCGCTTGTTGTTACTTTGCTATCGCTCAAGTGATAAACAAATCCCAATTTACCTATCACGCAAAAGTATATTTTTAATAATATTTTTCTTACAACACATAAATGCAAAGAATCCTGCCCACGGAAAACCGTGGGTAGGATTCTTGCTTTATTATACGCTCGCCAAATTTGTCGTGGCTTTTTTATTTTATCGGGACAATAACGAAGCTGTATGCAAGCTCTTTGCGTCCGTCAACTGCGTACTGCGGGAGAACGTCGGGACCGCAGCTGCCGGTGCCCGTGCCTCTGAGGAAGCCGTCGATGTCAATTGCCGTCGTGTTCTCGGAGTGGAGGTCGTCGCGGTGCATCGAACGCTGCATCAGAGCCTGCGTGAAGTGCCTTGCGGTGAAGCTGAGATTTCTGTCAGGGTTGCAGATCATCAGTCCGACGCCGTCGGCATCCGTGATGCTGAGCTTGCGAACTCCTGTGCGCACTCCGTAATCTTGCGGCTTGATATAGAACTCATCCATATCGTTGACCGTAGTCTTGTATGTGCCGAATGTCGTGTGCTCTCTGAAATCGATCATGTTTTCACTGGGACCGTAGCCGAGATATTCGATGTTCTCGAAGCTCATCGGCATCTCGAACACAAGACCGAAGCGCGGCAGAGCTGCAGCGGCTCTCTGCTGGGATTTCGAATTGAATACCGTCTCGACTTTTATACATCCTGCGGCGTCAACCGTGTATTTCAAATTGACCTTTGCAACAACGCCCTTTTTCGAGCGGAGGTTGAAGTCAACGGTGAATTTCGCCGAGTGCTTGGTCGAGGAGAAGTTCACTGAATGCGGAATGGCTTTTATGTCGTCGTATCCGGCTTTTTCCCACTTCGCAATGATAACTCTGTCGTTGTCGAGCATCGCGCGGAAGATGTTCGGGATGAAGCCCTTGTGCGCGGCGGGGGACTGGTTAATGAGTTCCTTTTCACCGAGCTTGTAGGACGCTATCTCGCCGGTCTTGAGGTCGAATTTTACCGAGCCGCCGTCAAAGCTGACTTTCGCGGAGTTTCTGCCCTCTTTGCACTCCAATTTGCTGCCGGTCGGCAGAGCGACTTTTTTGTGCTCTTTCTTTATTATAACCTGCTCGCGTGCGAGGAAAGCGTCGCCGTCAAAATATTCAAAGTTCATGCGGCAGTCGCAGCCGGCGGGGATCTTTGTTTTGAATGTCACTTTTTCGCTCTTGCAGGGTGCAATGTCGAGCGAGAAACGCTCCCTCTCTTCGCCTTCGATGCCGTCAACCGTCATCGAGCGGACGATTGTGATATAGCCCGAACTGCGGAAGCGGTTTGTGTTTGTGAAGGTGAAGCTGCCGTCGCGGTTGTACTTTGCTCTGACGGGGCGATAGACCGCCTGCATCTCAAGCGCACCGCTCGAAGGCGTGCGGTCGGGATGAACAAGACCGTCAACGCAGAAGTTGCCATCGTGCTTCTTTTCGCCATGGTCGCCGCCGTAGGTGTATTCATACGGGCCGTCGGCGTGATATACCGCGTGATCCGCCCATTCCCAGATGCAGCCGCCCATGAGATTGTCGTATTTATAGAAGCTGTCCCAGTATTCCTCCATCGCGCCGGGGCCGACACCCATCGCGTGGACATATTCGCACAGGAAGTAGGGCTTCGTCTTGTAGCATTTACCCATCTGAGTTCCCTTGCCGACTCGCTCAACCTGCGCGTGTGCCGGGTACATGTCTGAAACTACATCGTATGCCTTGCGCAGAGTGTGAATAACGCCCTCGTAGTGGACGGGAATCTCCGGGCAGGTCTCGTGCAAATAGTCGTAGCAAACATCCTGGCAGGCATAGCCGCCCGCCTCGTTGCCGAGCGACCACATCGTGATGCACGGATGGCTCCTGTCGCGGTAATACATTCTCTTGACCCTGTCGAGGTATCTCGGAGCCCACTTGAGATCGTGGCTTATCTTATTTATGTCGTTATGCGGAGCGAAGCACGCGCCGTGAGTTTCAATATCCGCCTCGTCGACTATGTACAGACCGTATGTGTCGGCAAGAGCTATCAGACACGGATCGGGGGGATAGTGCGAGGTGCGTATCGCGTTGCCATTGTACTCTTTGATGAGTCTGACATCTTTTTCATAGTCGTCAAAGGTCATGACATAGCCGGTCTTGCCGTTTGTGTCGTGATGATTGACGCCCTTGAACTTGATAACCTGTCCGTTGAATGTAAAGGTGTTGCCCTTTATCTCCACTGTTTTGAAGCCCGTGATATTTCTGAGCGTCATGAGCTCTTCGCCGTTCTTGTACAGTGTTATATAAGCGTTGTAGACCGTCGGGATCTCCGCGTTCCACTCGGTTACATCGAGATCGTCAAATGTCATGTATGTAAGGCGCTCTGCCTTTACAGTCTCCCCGGCGATAACCTTGCCGTCCTTTTCGAGCGAGAGGGCGACTTCGCATCCGTTGAGCTTGCCTTCAAGCGTGATTTCGACATCCATCGTCCATTTTCCGTCTGCCTTGCGCGGGCGGATATAGTAATCGTTTATGTAAACTGCCGGAAGTCTGTAGAGAAGCACATCGCGGAATATTCCGTTCTCGCGGAACATGTCCTGACATTCGAGATAAGTGCCGGAGCACCATTTGTGAACGACCGCGAGCAGCTCGTTCGTGCCCTCATATATAAATTCCGAAATGTCGAACTCCGCCGAATTGTGCGCACCCTCGCTGTAGCCGACATACATTCCGTTGACATAGAGATCGACGCACGGAACAACGCCGAGGAAGCTCAGAATATGAACGTCGTCGGAATTTGTCACTTCGAAAGTCTTGCGGTAGATTCCGGCGGACATATGCTCGGGCAGGTTCGGGTTGGGCAGGTCGAACTCATATGGACAGTTGAGATAAACCGGCGGCTCGTAGCCGGTGCGCTGCCATGTCGAGGGGATATGTATCCTGTCAAACTCAACGCTTGACGCATCGAGAACCTCGGGCATAATTGAGATATCATTGTAATATTTGAAATCCCACTCGCCGGAGAGAACCTCGACGAGGTCGGAGTCCGTGCGCTCGTGCCTGAGATCGACGGCGCACAGCTTCTCCTTTTTTGAATACGGTATAAAATATGCTCTTCCCGCGAGCTTGCCGTCCTCAATGACTTTGAAGTCGCGGTAATTTGTCGTGTTTAGCTTATACTCCATATAAGCGTACCTCCTCAAAAAGCGCAGTAGTGCAAATTATAAGCACGGATATATTAGCATATTTTTCATCAATCTTCAATCCGTTGGCGGATTTGTTCATAAAATTTTTTAAATACTCTACCAATTTTGACTATTTTGTGGTATTCTTGTTGAATCGAGAAAATCATATTGGCTTTTGAAAATTTTATCCCCTCGAAAGGACTATTATATGAACAAACAGCACCCGATACCGTTTGACAAAGTGAATATTACAGGCGGATTCTGGAAAGACCGCATTGCGCTCAACGAGTCCGTGACGCTCGACAGTGTGCGCCGCAGATTTGAAGATACCGGCAGATTTTCTGCGCTCAGCTGCGAGTGGAAGCAGGGCGAGCCCGACCGCCCGCATTTCTTCTACGATTCCGATGCGGCAAAGTGGATGGAAGCGGCGGCATATGTGCTCGAAAAAAAGGAGGACAAGCAGCTTGAAAGCTATGTCGAGGATCTTATCGACCGCATCGAGCGCAACATGACCCCCGACGGATATTTCAATGTCTGGTATACCGTTGTCGAGCCGGGCAAACGCTTCACCGACCGCGACCACCACGAATTATACTGCGCCGGACATCTTATCGAAGCGGCGGTCGCCTACTATGAAGCGACGGGCAAGCGCAGGTTCCTTGACCTGATGTGCCGCTATGCCGGACTTATCGACGATGTTTTCCGCAGAGACGATTCCGCGGCATTCACGACTCCCGGACACCCGGAGATAGAGCTCGCCCTCGTGCGCCTCTATCGCTGCACGGGCGAAAAGCGCTGGCTCGATCTCAGCCGCTTCTTTATAGATAAGCGCGGCAACAATGAAAAAGACAGGGGAGAGGAGAGTGGATTCGCTTCCGAGGATTATCTCCAGGACAGAATCCCCCTGCGCGACCAGAGTGAAGCGGTCGGACATAGCGTCAGAGCCTGCTATCTTTACAGCGCGATGGCTGATATCGCCTACGAGTGCGGCGATGAAGAATTGCTCGCGGCGGCGAACAGAATATTCAAAAACATGACGGAGCACCGTATGTATATCACGGGCGGCATCGGATCGACCCGCATCGGCGAGGCGTTCACCGTTGACGGTGACCTGCCCAACGAGACCGCTTATGCGGAGACCTGCGCCGCTATATCTCTTGCGATGTTCGCCCAGCGTATGTCGCTGACCGCTGTCGATTCGCGATATGCCGATATCGTGGAGCGGGTCATCTATAACGGATTCCTCTCTGGCACTTCGCTCGACGGAAAGAGCTTCTTCTATGAAAATCCGCTGTCTATAGATCTTCTGAACCGCAGGATAAAATATTGGCGCGGCAATGAAGTGCGCCTGCCGATAACCCAGCGCGTCGAGGTGTTCGATTGCTCCTGCTGCCCACCGAACGTCGCCCGCTTTGTCGAGAGCATCGGAAAGTATATATTTTCGTGTGACAGCGACACTATATATGTCCATCAGTTCATGGAGAGCGACACAGATGTTGCAATAAACGGCGGCACGGCGCATATCTCCCAGTCGACGGACTACCCGTCCGACGGCTCGGTAACAATACGCATCAGCGGCGCGCCCGCGAAGCTTGCCGTCAGAATACCCTCGTGGTGCCGCGACTGCTCGGCGGGAGCCGAACGAGCCGAAAATCTCGGCATCAGCGGCGGCTATCTGTTCTTTGACTGCGAGGACGGCGCTAAGATAGAGCTGGATTTCGATATGTCCCCGGTTATTATCTCCGCTGACCCGTCGGTGCATGAAGACTCGGGCAAGGTTGCCGTCATGCGCGGCCCCGTTGTCTACTGCGCCGAGGAAGTCGATAATGGCGATATATTCTCGCTCGCCGTTTCTCCGGAGCTCAACGCCGAGCCCGTCGATCTCGGCTTCGGCATTCCCGCGCTCGATGTCGACGGAACAAGAAAGCTCGGAGCGGGCGCTCTGTATGCCCCCGCGGATGAGATAAAATATGAACCCGCACGCATAAGGCTCATCCCGTATTTCGCCTTTGCCAACCGCGGCGAGAGCGATATGCGAGTCTGGATGAACATAAAATAATCAATATATATGTATATACCTGTCCTCTTCTGAGAGTGGGTATATCCTTTTGCATTCCGTTTTATTGACACCGACATTTTCGGTTGGTATAATTTGGTCAAAAACACAAAGGAGATAATCTTATGCAGCAGCTGGATATCCGAAGCTTCGATTCGACCCCGATACATTGCTATCTCTGGGATGATGTGGAGAATCCCAAGGGCGTTGTCCAAATCTCCCACGGAATGTGCGAATATGCCGGAAGATATCATGAGACCGCGCAGATGTTCAACGAGCACGGCTATATAGTCTTTGCCGACGATCACCGCGCCCACGGAAACACCGAGACAGACGAAAACCGCGGCAGGCATCCCGGCGATATTGAGAAGAAAACAGTCAAAGACCTCGTCTTCTTCTATAATTGGCTCAAAGATCGCTACCACCTCCCGCAGGTGCTTATGGGTCACAGCTACGGCAGCTTCTTGGCGCAGGACTTTCTCCAGCAGGGGACTGATGTCAAGGCAGTCGCGCTCTGCGGAACCGCCGATATGGACGGCGCGCAGGCGGCGCTCGCTCTGCTCTGGCCGCTCGAGCTGTTCGCCAAGGACTGGTGCCCGAAGTTCGTCAACCCCGTCAGCGATATGATTTTCGACGCACGCTATAAGGGCGAAAAAGGTCCGAGCCAGTGGGTGACGAGCGATGTTGCGCGCCGTCAAGTGTTTATCGATGACCCGATGGCGGGAATAGATATCAGCGTCAACTTCGATTGGAACATGATAAAGGCGTTCGGCAGGATATATAAAAAAGAAAACATCGCGAAGATAAGCCCCGATGTCCGCATCGGTATATTCAGCGGCGATATGGATCCCATCGGCGGCACGAAGTCGTCAAAGGCGAAGAAGCTCCTGCGCCGCTATCAGAAAGCCGGACTCAATGCCGT
>DKDF01000032.1:0-216 GCA_002451755.1 Ruminococcaceae bacterium UBA6855 | reverse complement strand
TATATAAAGATGCCCGCCATGAGCTGCACAACGAGAAGTGCCGCGACGAATATTTCCGCGATCTCGTCGGATTTTTCGACAGCGCAGTGAGAGCGGCAGAGCCCGCAAAAGCCTGAAACCGTTGTATATCAATGCCTGTGCGGTTCTCAGTGTCCGCGCAGGCATCTTTGATATCATGGCCGCGTCAAATAAAATGAAAAAAATCTGAAATTTTTT
>DKDF01000009.1 GCA_002451755.1 Ruminococcaceae bacterium UBA6855 | reverse complement strand
CAAATATTTCTTTCACGCTATCACTCCCAAAACGATTTGCGGCGATAAAATAAATACAAAAAATATATCCCGCCGCCAATGCCAAATATTTTAATATACCGCGCATAAAAATGCAAGTGAATTTATAAAAGTTTCAAAAAAATTAAGAAAATCGAGCTAATTTAGCTGTACTATGGTACAAAATGCAATTTATATAAAATTTCATTCAAATTTTGCAATGAGTGGCAAATGCAGCTTGAAATAAAATTGACATATAATCATAAATATAATTGCGTATTAAATATCATTGAACAATCTTTCATAAACGCTCCGCTATCGTTGAAAGTTTATGTGTATTGTGCCGAGCGCACTTTGGCATCAGAATTTTCGGCATATACAATCCGGCTTGCGGCAAAATACAGGACGGCAAATATATCGGCAGTCTTAATGAGCAATATGCAAATTAAATCAAAAATTAAATCTAAAATTGTATCGCAGTTTATTTTTTTTGCATGACAAAAGGCGGCGCCGAAGCACCGCCCAAAAGTCTATTTTTTATGTTTCGTCGAACATTCCGAATCCCGCGACCTCGCTCACGGGGACGGAAAACACGACTGCACCCGCGTCCGTGTCCGCGCCCGCGCGGGTCATTATCGAGCGCATGATGTCCGCTTTCTGCTCCTTGCGCGCGACGATTAGAATAACTTCTTTCTCTTTTGCTATCGACACGCCGAGGAACTTTTCGCTCTCGGGCGATGTGGTGCCCTTGCCGTGGAGCACTGTGCCGCCCATCGCGCCTGCGGCGCGCGCCGCGTTCATGACGGCGTCCGTGCGTCCCTCGTTGGCTATCGCGACAATCAGTTCATATGAAAAATTGAATTCGGGCGTGTATCGGGCATCCTGCCGCCCGTCGTTGAGATATGCCAAGATTTTTCCTCCTCCAACGCTTTTTATGGGCACGGCCCATGCGATGCCGTGACCGGGTACGCCGATATACAGCGTGCGGCGCAGTCTGTTCATATATTCTTTCGTCTTCTCTTCGCCTGCAATCGAAAAGACTATCCATTTTTCCGCCGAATCGATGCCGAGCAGATCGCGCATACTCTCTATCGCCGTCCCGCGCCCGTGCAGGGCGACGGACATCGGTATCTCAAGCCGGGCGCAGATATCCGAGAGCTTCTTGAGCGCGTCGGGGTTTATTACAGTCATTATGTAGTTCAACCTGTCTGCACCTCCCAAAGCTCGATAATTTCGTCGTCGGCAAAAGTTTCGCCCTTCTCTGCGGGCTTCCTGCGCCTTTCATATATCACGCCGACCGCCTGAATTGATATAAGCGGCATCATCGCGACTATCGCCACAACTCCGAATGCATCGCTCAATGGATCGCCGCCGAGCGTCTTTGACGCGCCTATCATAAACTGGAGCATGAATGTCGCCGTCATCGGACCCGACGCAACGCCGCCCGAGTCAAAGGCTATCGCCGTGTAAATATCCGGCACGAAGAACGAGAGGATTATGGCGATAAGATATCCGGGCACGAGGAACCACATGACCGATATACCTGTTATGACTCTTATCATCGATATGCCCATCGCCGCGGCGATCGCGACCGAAAGGCTGTATTTTATAACTTTTCCGGGAATCGCTCCCGCGCTGACTTCTTCGGTCTGCTTTTCGAGCACGGCGACCGCCGGCTCCGCGGAGATAATGAACCAGCCGAGGAGCATCGACAGCGGTATGAGCAGATATTTCATATTGCCATCGGCGAGCTTTGCGCCGAGCACCGCGCCGAGCGAAGAGAAGCCGACATTGACGCCCGTCAAAAACAGTACGAGCCCGACATATGTATAGGCGACGCCTATTGTTATCCTCGCAACCTCGCGCTTTGAGAGGCGGAGGGAGAAAATCTGGAAGATATAAAATATTGCGATTATCGGCAGCAGAGCTACTGCCATCTCTTTAATATATAAAGGCAGGGCGGTGAGATAAGCGCGGCCGATTTCGCCCGTGCTCGAATACGCCGCCGAGCTTATGTCAACAACGCCGTCGCCGTTTGGATAGAAAAATCCGAGCAAAAGCACCGCGAGTATCGGTCCTATTGAGCATAGGGCAACGAGACCGAAGCTGTCCGACTCCGCCTTTGCGTCGCTTCGTATTTTTGAAACGCCGACGCCGAGCGCGAGTATAAACGGCACGGTCATAGGTCCTGTTGTCACTCCGCCCGAGTCAAACGCGATACCGAGAAAATCGGGTTTTGAAAACGCCGCTAAAATAAAAACAACGGCATAAAACGCTATCAGCAGCCAGCGAAGGCGCACGCCCGTGAGTATTCTTATCATGCATACGCACAGAAAGAAGCCGACTCCGACGCCGACCGTCACGAGCAAAACGGTGTTGTTAATATGCGGCACCGTCTGCGCGAGCACCTGAAGATCGGGCTCAGCTATCGTCACGGCAAAGCCGAGAATGAAGCTGACTATAATTATCAGCGGCAGGGAGCGGGATTTTGTCATCGCCGTGCCGAGCTTTGTGCCTATCGGCGTCATCGAGGTCTCGGCTCCGAGGGAGAACAGACCCATGCCGACTACAACAAAGATCGCGCCGACGAGAAAGCTCAGAAACAAATCCGTATCTATCGGCGAGACGCTGAAGCACAGCAGCACGACTATGACCAATATCGGCAGAACCGAGAGCGCGGATTCACGGACTTTTTCGAGAATCAGGTTGTGATGATCGGAAAATTTTGTGTTTGCAATAACAGCTTGCTCCTTTCTTTTCCGGTCAATTGACAACGGCATAGGCGTTTACCGTATACGCTCTTGTCAGTTGACAGGGATATATTAGGTGATGAACATATTATATATGATTATATATAATACTATTATTATGTTAATATTATTTTAACTTAACGGGAACGATTTGTCAATAAATATCACTAAGTGTGACCGCCTGACTTTTGACAAACATTGTCACTTCGAAAAAGTTATAAAAACGCGCGGGCGGAAAATAATAAGGATGCAAACGCAAACAAAGTCTTAAAAAGTAAGGGGTGTAAAGTAAATGGCTAAGAGTTCCAGCAAGGGTGTTGTCCCCGAGGCACGCGACGCGCTTGACCGCTTCAAGATGGAGGCCGCCTCTGAGGTGGGCGTCAATCTCAAGCAGGGTTATAACGGCGACCTGACCGCCCGTGAGGCCGGTTCTGTCGGCGGACAGATGGTCAAGAAGATGATCGAAGCTTACGAGCAGGGCATGAAATAAATTTTCAGCCTAATAAATCGAGGGGCTGCACATCGGTGCGGTCCCTCGAACTGTTTATATATTTACTTCTTTTTCCTGCATTCGAAGCATCGCCAGCCGCCGTCGGCGTGGCGCGCGATGATTTCAAATCCGTTTTCGGCGAATGCGTCAACAACCTCCTGCTCGCGTATGTCGATTATGCCGGAGGTGATGAACACAGCGTTGTCCGCCATGAAATCGGGCACGGTCTTGCAGAACATGATTATGACATCGGCGACGATGTTTGCAACGACTATGTTGAATTTGCCGCTGACCTTATCTGCGAGGTCGCCGTGAATGAAAGTCAGACGGTCGCTGCCGAAGCCGTTCATCTTTCCGTTTTCCTCCGCAGTCTTGACTGCGAGCTCGTCTATGTCAACGCCCGTCGCGCTCTCTGCGCCGAGCAGGAGAGCGGCTATCGCGAGAATGCCGCTCCCGCAGCCGACATCGAGAACCCTTTCGCCGCCCTTGATATTTTTCTCAAGTGCCTCAAGGCAGAGACGGGTCGTCTCATGGCTGCCCGTGCCGAACGCGAGCCCGGGCTCAAGATGGAGCACCGCGCGCCCCTCGGCGTCGTATTCGTCCTCCCATGTCGGGCGGATGAGCAGGCGCTCGCCAATTTTTATCGGGTGAAAATACTGCTTCCAGTTGTTCTCCCAGTCAGCGTTTTTGCACTGGGTGAGGTCGATTTCATTCTCTATTCCCGCCGCCGCAAGGCGTTCCGTCAGGAAAGCGGCAGCCTCCTGCGGGTGATCCTGCGGGTCAATATATATATGTACAATGCCCTTCGTCCTGTCCTTAGCGAGCAGATCTTCGTCAATAAGATCGATGTGGGCTATCTCCATCGCCTCGCGCTCAAGGTCGCTGTAGTCCTCGATATATATGCCGTATGGCACGACCATGTTGGCAATGTCGCCCGCGGTGTCTATATCCTTTGTGTCAACTGTTATTTTTATTTCTGTCCAGTCCATAGGCTCTCCTTATTTTATCAGCTCCGCCTTGAAATCGGCGTGGTTGCGGTCGTGGTTATAGAGCTTGCGGTTGTCGAGTGCCCACTGGCGGGGAGTGAACTCGCCGGGCTGAACATTCCTGCACGCCTGCTCGATCTCATATATCTTCGCATCGAGCGTGTCGAGCGAGGAGAGTATCTCCGCCTCGAGGAACATCGGACGCACCGCCGCGCCGAACTCCGGCTCGCCGTGGTGCGAGATTATCATGTGCTCGACGAGCATGAGCGTGTTTTCGCTGATGCCGAGCTTCCTTCCGCATCTGTCAACCGCCATCGCTCCGCGCACGAGGTGACCGATAAGATTGCCGTCGGTCGTGTAGCCCGAGGCAATGCCGGTCTGCGCGACGTCGAATTCCTCCGTCTTTGCGATGTCGTGGAGTATAACGCCCGCAAAGAGCAGGTCGCTGTCTATAAACGGATATATATTTGAGACTCCCTGAGCCATGCGGAGAATTGAGAGCGTGTGATAGAGCAGTCCGCCGCGTATCGCGTGGTGCAGCCTGAACGCCGCCGGCCAGTAGAGCAGCCTGTCCTTGTATTCGTTGAGCAGCGCGGTGACGAGCGTATTCAACTCCTCGTCCTTGAAATCTCCCGCGACTTTCATCAGCTCGTTGAACATAGCCTCGCCCGAGAAGCCCGCCGAGGGGACAAAATCTTCAATGCGCACGCCGTCCGCTTCGGTCACCTTGCGTATGCGCTCTATCCTCAGCTGCTGCGAGTCGTTGAACGGCTGGATCGTTCCGCGGACTTTTATCAGATCGTTTGCGGCAAATTCGCCGTGAAGCTCATCTTTGTAGTCCCAGAGCTTTGCGTTTATTTCGCCGTCAGGATCGGCGAGCGTGAGATCGAGATAGGGCACGCCCTTTGCTGTCATCTTGCGGTCGACGGTCTTTATCAGGCAGAAGCCCTCAACGCCGCCGTTTTTATTGAATTGAGTGAAATTCATGCTGTTGCCTCCGTTTGTTTGTCGGGATTAAGTATAACATAAGGCGGCGCGAAATACAACGGAATAAAGCGCTCATCTGTCCGGGATTTTACCTACAGATTGAAACGGTGCTCGGCAGTCCGTTTAACTGCGTCTTAATATTTGAATCAAGTGTAAACTTTTGATGCGGCGAATACCAAGTGCCGCATAGCTATTGACAAAACACCCGCTAAGTGCGAAAATATATACAGCAATCTCAGGGGCGGGGTGAAATTCCCCACCGGCGGTGAAGGCGAAAGCCGAAGCCCGCGAGCCGCGAGAGCGGTTGATCCGGTGCGATTCCGGAGCCGACGGTAAAGTCCGGATGGAAGAGGATGCGAAAAATGCATTTGCGCCCCGCTTATTTGGCGGGGCTTTTGCTTTTTCATCTTCCCGGTTGCAAAATAAAGAGAGGAAGATACTCATGAAGAAAAACTCAAGACAGAACCTGCGGAAAATAACGGTCATGGCGATGCTCGCGGCGGTTGCCGTGGTGTCGGTGTATTTCATCAAGTTTCCGCTTTTGCCCTCCGCGCCGTTTCTCGAATACGACATTGCGGATGTCCCCGTGCTTATAGGCACGATGCTGTTCGGACCGTCTGCGGGGCTCGTGATCCTGCTCATCACCTCGGCTATCCAGGCGTTTACGGTCAGCTCGTCGAGCCACATTATCGGCTTCCTTATGCACTTCTGCGCGTCGGGCGTGCTCGTTCTGGCGTCCGGGCTGATGTACAAAAAAATCGGCGGAAAAAAGGGCATGGCGGCGGGACTCGCGGTCGGCTCGGTGCTGATGACCCTCGTTATGATACCGCTCAATCTTGTATTCACCGGTATTTTTATGGGCACGGGCGTCGCGGCGGTCGTCAAAATGCTCATCCCCGCGATAATTCCGTTCAATCTCATAAAAGCGTGCCTCAATTCCGTGCTCACTTTTCTGCTGTTTATCCCCGTGAACAAGATATACGGAAAGATAAATATAGAGTGAAAAATCAGCCCATTCAGAATGAATTTTGAGAACCAAAAGGTGTAAATTAAAAGTCACAAAAAGCAATAAGAACGCCGTGAAAATAATTATATACTTTTTAAAGAAATTAAGACGGTTATTTATCCTCAAAATTTACCAGTTATACAAAGTCTATTCCATTTTTTGAGAAAATGGTGTATTATGTGCTTGTATAAAACGGGGGCAGGAAGACCGTGTTTTTGCGGCAAAAAAACCGCAGTGCGGCACACGGAAGCGGACGGGGGTTCGCTTGCGGACGCGGACTCCCGCTCCACGCCTTATGCCGGACGCCGTCAAGGCGTCCGTACATAATCGACAACCACAAATCTCCTATATTTGGAACGACCTCGGCGGTTTGAACCGCAGGGGTCGTTCCGATTTTCAGCTCAAAAAGCACAACGTGCCCTGCGGAAATTTAACCGCAGGGCACTCTCTGTTCTCATTCTCCGGTGAAAATGGAGGTGAATTTACTTGTTGATGAAGTCTCTCTTCTGATCCTCGGGGAGGTCGAGACCGAGTGTTCCGCCCGGATTCATCAGGTTGTCGGGATCGAAGTGCTGCTTGAGAGCACGGTAGATATCCATCTGATTCTTGCCGATCTGCGCCTCGAGCCACGGAGCGGTCATCTTGCCTATGCCGTGGTGGTGGCTCATCGCCGCGCCGTACTTCTGGATGTTGTCCATGATGCCGCGCTGATACTCAAGATACTCGTCAAGGTCGTTCATCTTCGCTTCGAATATGAAGTAGAGGTTCGCGCCCTGGGGATAGAAGTGGGACATATGGGTCATGCAGATGGTGTCGGGTCTGCTCTTGCAGAAGCGGCGGACATTCTCGTAGACATTGGTGAAGTTATCCCAGTTGACCGAGCACTCGAGGGTGTCGAGCATAAGGCCGTAGTCACCCATGTCCTCGCGCAGGTAGGGATCGGTGAAACGCCCCTTCTCCCAGCCCTTGGTGACGATGCTGGTGGTGTACATTGCGCCGTGCTTCTTGCATATCTTGTCTATCTGCTTTGCAACGTTCTTGCTGAAGTGCTTCTCTCCCTCGCTCCAGCCGAGCATGAGTACGCGCTTGCCGTCCTTGTAGCCCTTGGCGGCGAGTATCTTGTCAATAACGGTGTCCGCAACGCCGTAGAGGCGGAAAGCTATCGAAGTCTCCTCGGGGTCGGAGAGACGGAAGACCGACGGGAAGCCGAACTCGCCCTGCATTATCTCGCGCGCCGCGTTGAGACCGTTCTCCCAGTCCTTGAAAACATAGGAGAACTTCTTGCGGTTCTCGGGCATATACTTGAAAACTCTGAGGGTGACATGAGTAAGAATACCGAAGGTTCCTTCGCTGCCCATCATGATCTGGTCTATGGAAGGACCGGTAGCGTTTCTCGGGAACTCGTCGCTCTTGATGATGCCGATAGGAGTAACATACTCCTGGCTGATGACGATGTCTTCAATCTTGCCGTAATAGCTCGAGTTCTGACCTGCGCCGCGGGTGACAGCCCAGCCGCCGACGGAGGAATACTCGAAGCTCTGCGGGAAGTGGCCGCAGGTATAGGCGCGCTTTGCGCCGAGGGTCGAAACGGCGTTGTTGAGGGTCTCTTCAAGCTTCGGACCGCTCATGCCGGCTTCGACGGTTATTGTCTGATTGTGCTCGCTGAAGGAGATGACCTTGTTGAAGTTCTTTCTCATGTCGAGCGTGATGCCGCCCTTGACCGCTTCAACACCGCGGGTGACGGAGGAGCCGCCGCCGTAGACATACATCGGTATCTTCTGCTCGCAGCAGTATTTGACGAGGGCGATTATATCCTCACGGTTCTTAGGATAGACAACAGCGTCGGGGACATTCTCAACGATGTGCTTGCGCAGTCTCATGAGGTCGACCATCGTCTTGCCGTATGCGACGGAGAGCCTGTCATAGTTGTCGGTGCTGACATTGGCCTTGCCGACTATCTCTTCGAGAGAAGCTATCTGAGTCTCGCTCAGACGGCAGGGGATATCATAATCAACTTCTTCGAGACCCATCTCCTGCTTGACCTTGAAATCGTCATCGGTCATGTGGAAGGTCTCTTTCATCAGCTCATAGAGCTTGGCGTTCGGAGCCTTGAACGCTTCGGGATCGCCCCATTTGAGAATGGAACGGTAGGATCTTTCGGGTGCTTTCTCGTGGTACCAATCGGGTACGAACTTCTTTGATTTGCTCACGGTGTTTCCTCCTTGATAAGCTTTATGTTCAGTTCATGTCGGCTGTTGCTACTATGTCCGCGCCGAAAACGTCTTTGATAACGACATCTCCGGTGTTCACGCGCTCGTTGAGCTTGAACGCGCGGATGGTTTTCATGGCGTCGAGCAGGTGCTCTTTCGGTATCTCGCAGCTCGTTTTGACGGGCAGGCGGGGCATATCGGAAAACGCGGTGTCGACTGTAGTCGTCAGGGAGCGGGTGGGATTTGTCAGCTCGGTCGTGCCGAATGCGATGCCTCTCTTGCACTTTGCGCCCTGAACATCTATCTTGTCGCCGTCGCGGCTGACCTTAAGACGGCAGCCGTTGGGGCAGACTATACAGACCATTTCGGTGACGTTCACTTTGTGTCAGTCCTTTCGGTTAAAACTCATATTCCATGGAATCGTAGGCGACGAGGAAGCCCTTCTCCGCCGCCGCGGGGACGAATTCGTCGTGGGTCGCTCTGCCGTTGTGGGAGAAGTGGTTGCAGCAGAAAACTGTTTTATCCGTCGCAAGCCCCGCTTTTATCATGCGGTCTTTCGTGTCCGCATCGGCTGAGAGCCCCATGTGACCCCGGCGGTAGTTTTCGAACATGCCCGTGCAGTCTATCGAGACAAAATCGAATACGGGCTTTGTCTGCTCGAGATAATCCCAGGTCTCGTCGGGAAAATATCCGGTGTCGTGCGCGTAGAGCATCGTCTTTTCGCCGTTTGATATCATATAGATAAACGGGTCGGTCTTTTGGTCGTGATCCGCCTTGAGCGCGGTCACTGTGTAACCCTCGACCTCAAACGGTTCAAACGCCTTTACGGGGTGCAGCGCGAGAACATTCTTTTCTGTCAGCGCATCGCACCACTCCATGTCTCTTATCCATTGGAGCGTCGTGTCCGAACCGTAGAAGTTCAGCGGAGTCACCTCTTCGCCCATAAAATTCGCAAAGCACTCCGGCAGGCGCATCTGAATGTCCTGCGGATAGAGGTGATCCTCGTGCGCGTGGGTGATGAGGCAGGATTTTATCGAGATAAGATCGATGTTGTCGCGCAGGGTGTGAATGAAGGTGTCGGGGCAAAAGTCGAGAAGCAATCTGTCGTCGATTATCGACTGGGAGCGGGTGCGGATGTTTCTGCCGCCCGCCGCCTTTGATTTTCTGCACACCTCACAGCGGCAGAAAATCGCGGGAACGCCCTCGGCTGCCGCCGTGCCCAGATATTTTATCTTCATTTCATGTCCTCCATGCTGACGGTTATCTTGTCTGTAATTCTATCCGAAATATTCTCGGATTTCAAGACTTCCATCTCGGAGGAGGAAAGATTTGCAAACTTTTTGTTTATCAGCGCATCACTGCCGCTCGCGACGGTGACGGACTGCTTTTTGAACTCGCTGCGCGGTCTGAAGTACATCGTCATGCCGTCCTTTGCCGCCTTGTCGTAATACTGCGGAACAACATAGAGGAACTTCGCTCTGTCGTATTCAACAGGCACTCTGTCGGCTGCATTCTTCTCGCCCTTGCAGTATTCGGCGGCGGATTCGCCCGCCTGGTCGCCCGAGAGGGAGACGTAATCGACAAGGTCGTTGACGTGCAGCGCGTTGCCGCAGGAAAACACGCCGGGAATATTCGTCATCAGCGTCTGGTCGACTACCGCGCCTTTCGTTGCGGGGTCGAGCCTGACTCCGAGCATCTGCGCCACTTCGTTCTCGGGCAGAAGTCCGACAGAGAGAATGAGCGCGTCGCAGGGGATGAAGCGTGCGGTGGATTCTATCGGCTGCATCTTTTCGTCTACCTGGCAGACCTCGACCGCTTCAACGCGCTTGACGCCGAAAACCTTTGTGACCGTGGTCGAGAGGTGGAGCGGGATATTGAAATCGTGCAGGCACTGGTGAACGTTTCGCGCAAGACCCGCGGGAGTGTCCTTTATCTCGTATACACCCTCGACGCTCGCGCCCTCAAGGGTGAGACGGCGCGCCATTATCATGCCGATGTCTCCGCTGCCGAGAATAACGCAGCGGCGCGTGGGCATCTGCCCGAGAATGTTGACAAAGTACTGAGCCGTACCGGCGGTGTATATGCCGGCGGGTCTGTCGCCGTGGATGAATACCTGGCGCGAGGTGCGCTCGCGGCATCCGCACGCGATAACGACGGCTTTCGAGCGGCAGATAAGTATGCCCTGCGCGCTCTGAACGGTGAGAGTGAAGCCGTCAGCAGTTTTCTCGGCGTCTGTCACGAATGCGTTTATTCTGTAGTCTATTCCGAGGGAGAGGAACTCCCTGATGAATCTTCCCGAATATTCGGGGCCTGTCAGGCGCTCGCCGAAGCGGATGAGTCCGAATCCGTCATGTACGCACTGCTTGAGGATGCCGCCGAGCTTGTGCTCGCGCTCTATAAGCAGCACATTCGCGCCGTTCTTGTGCGCGGATATCGCGGCTGCAAGACCTGCCGGGCCGCCGCCGAGGACTATTACATCATATCTGAGTTCAGTCATTGTCGGTGCCCTCCTTTTCAAACAGCAGGTTGCTGTCGCCGCCGCTCTTGGTGACATCGGTCATCTTCATGCCGGTCTGCTCGCAGATAATGCCGGTGACCAGCGGCATGCAGAAGCCGCCCTGGCATCTGCCCATTCCGGGGCGCACGCGGCGCTTTATCGCGTCGATCGAAGTCGCGGGAACGGGGGAGTTTATCGCGTCGATTATCTCGCCGCGGCTGATGCCCTCGCAGCGGCACACGACGATGCCGTAATCGGGGTTCTTTTCTATTGCCGCCTGTCTCTCCGCGACCGAGAGCTTCGCCATGACGGGGGTGACTCTGCGGTTCGGGTTGAACTTCTCGTTGGGCACAACTTTCATGACCTTCGAGAGGCGGTCAACGGTTATCTTGCTGATATCCTCGGCTATTGCCGGGGCGCTCGCGAGTCCGGGGGACTGGATGCCGGCGGCGTGAATAAGATTCTGAAGTTTTTCGGAGCCCTCGACTATGAACTCCTCTTCGTATGTCGCGGCGCGCACGCCTGCGAAATATGTTATGACATCGGCTTTCGAGAAGCCTTTTATCAGCGGGAGATGCTTGTTGAGCATTGCGTCGACATTCTCGCGCTTTGTCGAGAAATCTTCTCTGTACGGCTGCTCGAATGCGTCGGGACCGACGAGAACATTGCCGTCTATTGTGCGCATGACGCCGCCGCCCTTGGTGTCCGAAGTCGCCTGCGAGAGTCCGATGAGTCCCATAGATCTCTGGACGAGCGGACCCTGCTTCTTGTCGAGTATCGCGAGGTGTCCCTTTCTCGGGTGGATGGTGAAGAAGCGGTCGCCCGCCATCTCGGCTATCTTATCCGAGAACACACCGGCTGCATTTATAACAGCCTTGGGGTGAATTGTACCTCTGTTCGTATGTACGGCAACTATCCTGTCGCCCTCGGTGTCGATTGAAGTTACAATCGTATCGAGCGAGACCTTTGCGCCGTTTTCGACTGCGTTCTCAGCGAACGCAACGGTTAATTTATAGGGCGAGAGCACGCCGGACGACGGGAACTCGAACGCTCCGATAGCCTCGTCTGTTATATTGGGCTCGATGCGGTGAAGCTCCTCGCGGCTTATCTTTCTGCCCTCGATGCCGAGGTGCTTCTCACGGTAGTTGAACACGAGAGGTGAGAAGAAGCCGAAAATCTTCTCGCTGTAGAGTATAAGATTGCTCCAGCGCTCAAACGGAACGGAAAGCTCCTTGCACACCTGAGTGTACATTGCGTTTCCTCGCACGTTCATCTCGCCGCGCTTCGTGCCGACATGGGACGCGATGCCGGGATGGATCATACCGTCGTTTCTCGACGACGCCTGCATTGCAACGTCGCTCTCTTTGTCGACGAGCAGAACGTTGAGCTTGTAGCGGGTCAGCTCTCTTGCAATAGAGCAGCCGATGACGCCACCGCCGATGATGAGAACATCGGGCTGGGCGCCCTCGAGCGAACCGTCGGTGAATTTCGGCGCGCGTATGGCGGGCTCGGTGAATCCTTTGAGTGAGATATCATTGAGCACGCCCTTGTAGCCGAACTTGGCGGCAGCCTTACCGGCCTTGACGATGTCGGTCCATTCGGTCATCTCGCCCTCGAGGCGGATGCACTTGCCGACTTCGGTGCATTCGATTCCGCTGTAGCCTTTTTTCTCGAGCTTGCTGCGGACTTTCTGCACTTTCTGAGCCATATTCATCTCCCCTTTGACTGCGGCGGTGCGCACTTCACGCCGAGCCCCTTCCTATATATAGAAAGTATATACAAAGAAAAAGCACAGCGCGTGACGGCAGAGCCGCGATTTTATGTGTTTTTGTGATTCTTGTTCGGTTGTCCGAACATCTTGACAAAATTATAGCATTATATTAGAATAGTGTCAAGTATATTAAAAAGTTTATTTTATCTTAATCTTATCGGGGAGTTTCTATGGACAGTCTGAGCAGGTTGCCGCTCTATCTGCAGGTCAAAAATTACATAACCTCTATGATAGATTCCGGCGACTATCCGGCTGATTCGAAACTGCCGACGGAAAAAGAACTGATGAAAACCCTCGGCGTGGGCAGGGCGACCGTTCGCTCCGCGCTCTCCGAGCTCGAGCATGACGGCAGGATATACAAGCGCCACGGAGTCGGCACTTTCGTCAGCTCCAACAAGTGGATGCCCGCGTTCGAGCCGATAATCTCGCTGACCTATTCGCTCGAGAGGCTCGGGATGGAGATAAGAAACGTCATCATTTCATCGGGGCTTGAATATCCGAAAGGCGAGCTTGCAAAGAACTTTCCGCAGGATAAAAAAATCGGCAGACTCAGCAGACTGCGCCTCGCCGGCGGCGAAACTGTCGCTATTGAGGACAGTTATTTTACCGAGGAGCTCTATAACACCGTGCGATCCCTCGACCCGGACAAGTCGGTGGCGCACGCGATACTTGACAGCGACGGCGTCGATGTTGACAGGATCGATATGAAAATCGTCCTTCGTATGCCGACCGCAAAAGAGCAAAAGCAGCTCAAACTCGCATCCGGTGAGCGGGTGGCTCAGTTGACGCGCTGGACTTTCAGCGCAGACAAGGCAATAAACTATGTGCGCTTCGTTATGCGCGAACGCCTTGTTCAAACGCCGTTCGGCGGTTGATTTGCTTATATCGGGCACTTGGTCCGATGATATATAGGAGATCGGACGCATTGCGTCCAACGAGAGGAAAAAGAAAATGAAAGACAAACTCAAAGCGATCGCTTGCCTGGGACTCGCGGTGTGCGTGGCTTCGGGTCTGTGGGCGTGCTCAAGGGAAGATGTGCAGACCGAACCCGAGAGCAGCAACACCACTATCAACTATGTCTACAACGGCACCTACGACATCTCGAATATCCCCGAGGAAACTCTCAGCGGCGAGATTCCGGTGACGGAAATCGAGACGGACACGAACGGAGAGACCTATATCGTAGTTGAACAGCCGGTGCAGACTGTTCAGGACGGCATTGAATCTCCCCGCACGACATTGCGAAACGGCGGCAAGATAAGCGAAACATCGGAGCGACACAATGTCGAGTCGGTCAGCGTCACTCTCCCCGAGGGCGCAACGATGGCGGATATGTTCGCGATTCTCGAAGCAAAGGGAGTCGCCTCGTTCAGCGCGCTGATGAACACCGCGGTCAACACCGATTTCAGCTATTTTCCGCTCATAGGCGCGCAGGGCAAAACAGGCAGAGCGTTTGCACTCGAGGGATATATACGCGCGGGCACATATACGTTTGTTAAAAATACCGCGCCCGCCGATGTTATAAGCAGACTGCTTCGCAGCATGGAGAGCTTCGTGAGCACTTCGATGCGCCGTCAGATAGCGGCGAGAAATATGAGCGTCGATGAAGTAATAACCATCGCTTCGATAGTTGAAATAGAGAGCGGCGGCGATGTCGCGCAGATGGCAAAGATATCGTCCGTCATTCAGAACAGGCTCAAGGCGGGTATGCAGCTCGAGATGAATTCGACCGGCAGATATGTCGACTCGGTCATAAAGAACTACATAAAGAGCGACGATCCGGAAACATACGGCAAATATGAAGAGTATTACAACACATTTAAGTGCGCGGGTCTGCCCGCAGGACCGATATGCAGCCCAGGATCGGAAGCAGTGAAGTCCGCGATAAGCCCGCTGGACACAAATTATCTGTATTTCTGCGTCGGAGAGGACGGGGTCTACCGCTATGCGGCAACAGCGGAAGAACACCGAGCCAATCTGATTGCCGCAGGTCTTGCTCCGGCAGAACCGGATACACCGTCTCAGCCGTAACAGGAACTATATATAAGGAATAAGGGCGCCCGAAAGGGCGGAAGAGGGAGATATCAATATGGATAATGACACAATTCTTACAAACATTTCGAAGCTCGGATCCATGAGCACTGCGATAGGCTGCGAAGCCATGCGCCAGCTTGAAACGGAGTCGGGCAAAAGCAAGGAGGTATATGCTCATCTCGACAAGCTCTTCAAGCTTCTCGACGACCGCAACCCCTATGCACGCACCCGCGCCTTCGTGCTCATAGCCAAGAATGTTTCATGGGATTCAAGAAAGAAGATCGATAAAAATATCGACAGACTTCTCAAAACCGTTGACGCGGAGCAGGCGACGACAGTCCGCCAGTGCATCCAGTCTCTGCCGCTCATAGCGGCCGCAAAGCCCGGACTCAGACAGAGAATAGCTGAGGCTCTGCGCGCGATAAACCCCGAAAAATACCCCGTGCGTATGCGCAGCATACTCGCCGAGGATATCAGAATCGCCCTCGCGGCGGCCGAAAAATAAATTTTTTCAAGATTTGAGCGAAAAAACTTGACGAACGGGTATGTCTGTGCTAAACTGATTATACCTCTGTGAGAGGGCTATTTTTTTCTGCCCTCATTTTTTGGCCGGTTCAGAGGGAGGCTAATCAAATCCTAAGATATTGGAGGTGCCGTCATGAGAGTAAAGATTACTCTTGCTTGCACGGAATGCAAGCAGCGCAACTACAACACTGTTAAAAACAAGAAGAACACACCGGACAGGCTGGAGATGAACAAGTACTGCCGTTTCTGCAGGAAGCATACTCTCCACAAAGAAACAAAGTAAGTCGGGAGGTATAAGAATGGCGAAAAAAGAGAACACCTCTGCCGCCGCAAAGGTCGCCAAGGCTGAAAAGCAGGCCGCAAAAGGCACCGATGACTCCAAGCTTACTTCTGCCCAGAAGGTCGCTAAGGCTGAAAAGTCCAAAGCGAAGGCCGCAAAACCGAAGAATCCCAACGGGAACATCTTCCAGCGTTTTGTCAAGGGCTTCAAGAAGTTCTGGAAGGACTTCAGAGGCGAGATCAAAAAGATCACATGGCCCGGCGCGAAAACCGTTCTCAAGAACACCGGCGTCGTGCTCGTTTCGGTCGCTGTTGTCGGCGTAGTTATCTATGCCATCGACCAGGGTCTGTCTTTCCTCGTATCCAAGCTTATTGAGCTTGCCCAGAAGACCGGCGAGAACAAGGAAACTGCCGCCGCGATCCTGAGCATGATCAATCTCGGCTTATAACGGAGGAAAACGCGATGTCTGCTGATGCCAAATGGTATGTGGTGCACACCTATTCCGGCTACGAGAATAAGGTCGCCACGAATATCGAAAAAATGGTCGAGAACCGTAAAATGCAGGATCAGATCCTTGAGGTTCAGATCCCAACCGAGATCGTCACCGAGATAAAGGACGACAAAAAGCGCGAAGTTGAGCGCAAGCTCTTCCCCGGCTATGTGCTTGTCAAGGCAGCTGTTACCTATGACGAGAACAATGTCCCCTCTATGAGCGACGACGCATGGTTCGTGATCAGGAATACCAGAGGCGTGACCGGATTCGTCGGCCCCGAGAGCAAGGCTACTCCGCTCTCCGATGATGAGGTTCTCAAGCTCGGCGTTGAAAAGAAGAGCATTGAGGTCGAATATAAGGTGGGCGATACCGTGAGAATCACGGATGAACGCCTTGAGGGCTTCTCCGGCACGGTCACGAAGATCGATATGGATAACGAGACTGTCACCGTCTCCGTTTCCGCGTTCTTCGGAAAAGAGACGTCTGTCGAGCTTGAGCTCGATCAGGTCGAACTCGAAAAGTAATTTTTTATCCCGGTAATACGGACTTTATGTCCTTATTATAGCGCTTTATGCGCGCGGAGCTTCGGCTCCCGTGGGAGGGGATGTTTCCCCGACATTTACCACATTCTTATGGAGGTGCAAGTCATGGCACAGAAAGTTGTTGGCTTAATCAAATTGCAGATTCCCGCCGGTAAGGCAACTCCGGCTCCGCCCGTCGGCCCCGCGCTCGGTCAGCACGGCGTCAACATCATGGCGTTCACAAAGGAATTCAACGAGAGAACGAAGAATGACATGGGTCTTATAATCCCCGTCGTCATCACCGTCTATGCGGATCGTTCCTTCTCTTTCATTACAAAAACTCCCCCTGCGGCCGTCCTCATCAAGAAGGCCTGCAA
>DKDF01000043.1 GCA_002451755.1 Ruminococcaceae bacterium UBA6855 | reverse complement strand
CGTCTTATTTTCTTTAATTTAATTATTCGGTGTTTTGCGAGATATTATCGGAAGTAATTTTAAAGTCATTATATACCAATATGGTATATATGTCAATTGGTTTGACCTGATAAAATACAATTAATATATATTTTTCAGGAGCTTCTATTATATGGTATATTCAAGAATACGGGATCTTCGGGAGGACAGGGATCTCAAGCAGCAGGATCTCGCAAATTATCTCAACTGTTCGCAGGTCTGCTACTCCCGCTACGAAAACGGGCAGCGGGATATTCCGCTTGAGACGGTTTCAAAAATTGCCGACTTCTATAATGTATCCGTCGACTATCTCCTAAACCGCACCGACTGCCCAGATATGATGAATGAATAACCGCAGGAATCAAAAAAAATGATTTCTGCGGTTATTTTGCATCGTCAGAATCGATAAAATTTTATAAATAAAATTGACTTAACTGTGCATTTCTGATACTATTTAATATGATACCAAATCAAAGACGGAAAAGGAGAAAAACACATGATAACAGGGAAAACCATTGTGCTCACGGGCGCGAACAGCGGCATCGGGCTTGAGGTGCTGAAGCTTCTGCTCGAGGGCGACAACCGCATACTCTGCGTTGACAAGAACACCGATGTGCTCGAAAAATACGCGGGCGACAAGATGACCGTCATGCAGTGCGACGTCTCTTCAAAAGAGGCGGTCGACGCTATATTTGACCGCGCGCTCGAGGTGCTCGGCTCAATAGACATTTTCTACGCCAACGCCGGATATCCTTACTACGAAGAGTTCAACTATGTTGACTGGGACAGAGTTCAGAGGATGTTCGAGACAAACGTGTTCTCGCCTATCTATACATATCAGAAATACGCGCAGTATCTCAACGGCAGGAAGGGCATTTACGCTGTGACTGTCTCCGCTATCGGTCAGATGGCAATGCCGGGCTTCACCGTATACAGCGCGTCGAAGTTCGCGATGGAGGGCTTCCAGCAGGGTCTCAGGCTCGAGCTGCCCGACAATATTCAGCTCACCTGCCTCTACCCCGTTGCGACGGATACGAATTTCTTCAAGACCGCCAATTCAATCGAGTTCAAGAAGCCGTTCCCCGTGCAGAAGCCGTCGGTCGTCGCACGCAAGATGGTCAAGGGCATTGAAAAGGGCAAAAAGAGTGTCAGCCCATGTGCGCTGTTCGGCTTCGCCAAGGTGCTGATGAAGTTCCTGCCGTTTGTCAGAACTATGTACTGGGGACTCGAAAAGAGAAAGTTCGAGGATTTCAAGCAGAAATCAAGAGCTATCAATAAAGAGAGCGTGACGAAATGAGCAATATACTTAACACGCCGATGAACATCGGCTCATGCGAAATAAAGAACCGCGTCGTCATGGCGCCCATGCTCATGGGCTTCGGCCAGTTTGACGGAAAGCCCACGAAGAAAATGATGGACTACTACGAGGAGCGCGCCAAGGGCGGCACGGGACTCATCATAACCGAGATAACCCGAGTCAACGATCAGACCGGCGCGGGCGCATTCGCGCAGCTCGCAGTCAGCCACGACTATCATATCAAGCCGCTCTCCGAGCTCGCCGAGCGCATCCACCGCCACGGAGCAAAGCTGTTCGTTCAGCTCCACCATCCGGGCAGGCAGAATGTCGGTCTGCTCGTCGGCACCGTTCCGCTGAGCATAAAATGCGAGAATCTGACCCGCGGCGCATACGGAAAGTTTCTCTACAAAATAACGCCGAAGATAGGTCCGACTCTGCTCAAGCACGATATAGTTCCTTCGAGCGTCGCACCGTCGAAGTGCGATCCGGCATATTTCTCCGCCGGGCGCGTAAGGGCGCTGAGGCACAGCGAGATAAAGCAGCTTGAGCAGCAGTTCATAGACGGCGCAGTGCGCGTCAAGAAAGCCGGCTGCGACGGCGTTGAGCTGCACTCGTCCCACGGATATCTGCTCCAGCAGTTCCTGAGCCCCGTGACAAATCAGCGCACCGACGAATACGGCGGCTCGCTCGAAAACCGCATGAGGTTCATTCTCAACATAATCAAGGGCATCAAATCAGCCTGCGGCGAGGATTTCCCGCTGATAGTCAGGCTCACCGCCGATGAATGCTACGAGCGCATCGGGCAGCCCGGCAAGGGCTACACGCTCGAAGAGGGCGTTGAAATTGCGCGCCGCCTCGAAAAGGCGGGCATCGACGCGATAGACGTCTCGAGCGCCGGTTATGACACTTTCAACTACTGGCTCGAGCCGGTCTCTTTCGAGCCGGGCTGGAGAAAATACATGGCAAAAGCCGTCAAAGACGCAGTATCAATCCCCGTCATCGCGGCGAACCTTATCCGCTCGCCCGAGCAGGCGGAGCAGCAGCTCGAGGACGGCACTCAGGACTTCATTTCCCTCGGCAGACCACACATTGCCGACCCGCACTGGACGGAGAAAGCCATTGACGGCAAGACAATACGCCGATGCATCTGCTGCCTCAACTGCATCGAATCGATGGAGGAAAATGCATTTATCGGCAGCCACGGCGAATGTTCCGTCAACCCGTTTGTCGGGCACGAGGGCGAAGAGCTCATAAAGGACGGCAACGGACGCGCCGCTGTTGTTATCGGCGCGGGTCCCGCTGGACTCATGGCGGCAGATGTACTCGCGCAGCGCGGATTCAAAGTAACGGTATTCGAGAAGAACGCCGTCCCCGGCGGTCAGATTAATCTCGCCTCCGCGCCGCCCGAAAAGGGCAAGACCGCGTGGATGATTGAAGATCTCGCGAAGATATGCCGCGAAGAGGGCGTCGATATAAGGCTCAATACCCCGGCAACCGCCGAAGCAATCAAGGCTCTTGCGCCCTGCGCGGTCATCGCCGCAACGGGCAGCCGACCGATAAAGCCGCGCTTCGCGGGCAACTGCCCGGCAGAAGATATTCTCACATTTGAGGATATTCTCAGCGGCAAAGCCGAGCTCAAAGACTGCTCGGTCGCGGTCATCGGCTCGGGACTCACGGGACTCGAAACCGCCCACGCGCTCTGCGAGAACGGATGCAAGGTCACAATAGTTGAAATGGCGAATGAAGTTGCCCCCGGCACATGGATGCAGCACAAGGACGACATCCTGCCGAAGCTCAGGAGTGCCGGAGCGAAGATAAAGACCGGTGAAAAGCTCTGTGAAGTCTACACCGACAGGATAGTTACCGAGAATGTCAAGACGAAGCAGAAAACCGACATTCCCTGCGACCGCGTGGTGCTGTCGCTCGGTTCGAGACCCGACGCATCGGTGGTTGAAGAGCTCAAGAAGAGCGGCTTCTCCCCGATAGTCATCGGCGATGCAAACCGAGTCGGCAAAATCGCTGACGCGACAAAAGCGGCATACAAGGCTGCGATATCAATAAAATAATCGAGACGGTCGGGGAATTTTCTTCGGCCGTTTTATTTGACAGCCGTATTTCCTATATGATACAATTATTTCAGCGCAAAGGAGGCGATTGGGCTGAGTTACATAATCGAAACTATTCGCGGCGCATGGATGCTGCTCGGGTTTACGGTCGGAGGATCGTTAGTAGGACTGCTGCTCACGATGTCGGTTTTTCGCGATATCATTGAGTCGATTTTTATTGACGGGCTGACGGAGAAAGAGTATCTCGACTACCTGCGGCGAACCGAGCGCAAAAAATATTCCGCGCGCAAAATGGTGCGTATGTACAAAGAGCGTCCGCGCAAATTCAGTTCGAGCATCATGACATATCGCACAGTGAGCTTCGTGTTTCTGGCGATTCACCTGATTCTCATCGCCGCTATAATAATCTGCACTTTTCTGCCGATTCATTTCGGGGCGCGGCAGGCGCTCGGGCTGATGGCGGCAAATCTGATTATAGGCGGAATACTCGAGACTTTATATAAGCGGCTGTCAAGCCAAAATGTCGCCGGGGACAAACGCATCGGCGGAAGATCGGCGCGTTATACGAAAAATCTGTTCAAATAAAATGACCCTCGGCGCTGCATTTGCGTCGGGGGTCATTTTGAATTATGGAGGATTCGTGAAAAAAGTCACTGATGGTATCTTGTGTTTTTTGAAATTACAATTTGTCCTGCGGCAATCAGCAGAATGCCGATCAGCGCAAGCGGAAGATAGAATTCCAGGCAGTTTTCCGCCGTGGCATTGTTGAGGTCATAGCAGAAAGGGAAAATCGGATGGCTGCGATAAATGAGCATTCCGCCGAGCGAGTAGATAAACAGCGTCATGAGCGTGATGGCTGTCGAATGGGTCAGGAACATCAGAAAATAGACCAGTCCGAAACAGAATATGCCGCTGAGCAACAGGCGAAGAAGCGCAAACAGCGATATCCCCGCGACTACGTTCATGATTATATAGAACGGCGCCGACGAAACGGCAAACAGCAGATAAAATAGAATTGCATCCGGCAGGAATCCGCGCCTGTTGTGGAGAAACAGGACTTCGCAGCCGTCCGCCTCAAAATATTCGCGCACGCCAAATATAACCCACCAGACGGAGAGCACCGAAAAAACGCCCTGCGAAAACTGCGATACGAACGAGCACAGCTCTTCCGCGTTGCCGTTTCTGCTCTGCACAATGCACAGCGGCAGAGCCAGAACATAAATCGCCGTTATCGGAACGGGCATGAGGGCGCCCATATTTTTGATCAGATATTTTTGTCTCTGAAGCAGCAGCTTCATATTCCTTTGAGCGCGCATATGTATCCGTCCTCGACATTCGGCTTGACTGGCGCAAAGTCCTGCGGCGCACTGCTGACAAGGCGCAGATAGTACTTTCCGTCGCTGTCGAACTGCTTCTGCTTATAATAAGGCTCTTTGAACTTCGGCAGGTCGTCCATGTCTATGATATATGTTTTGCCCTCGGCGCACGCTGCCATCTCCTCGCGTGTGCCGCTTTTTATTATCTTGCCGTCTCGCATGACCGCAACGGTCTCGCACACCGCATGGACATCTTCGACAATATGCGTCGAAATAAGAATTATTTTGTCCTTCTTTATCTCGGAGATAATGCTCTGAAAGCGCAGACGCTCCTCGGGATCGAGTCCTGCGGTCGGCTCATCGAAAATGAGAATATCCGGGTCGCCGAGCAGAGTCTGGGCTATTCCCGCGCGGCGAACCATTCCGCCGGAGAGCGCCTTGACCTTCTTTTCGGCGCAGTCGGTGAGGTTGACTAACCTGAGCGCCTTTTCAACGCTCTCGCGTGCCGACTTGTCATCGAGCCCCTTCATGTTGGCTATGAGCAGCAGCATCTCGTTCAGAGTCAGGTGCTGATACATCCCGAATTTCTGCGGCAGATAGCCGACATGGCGCGAGAAGCTTTTGTCCTTTTCAACCGGCTTGCCGTTATAGAAAATGTGCTCGCCCTTGACATTATAGAGCCCTGTTATGCAGCGCATGAGCGTTGTTTTGCCCGAGCCGTTCGGTCCGAGCAGGCCGTATACGCCATTCGTAAACTCAAATGACAGGCAGTCGACCGCCGCTTTCTTTCCGAATTTATAAGTAAGTCCGTCAATTTTCAACATTTTCAGTACCTCTGTTCAGATCGTCAATGAATTCGTCGGGCGTGCGTGTGTCGCTCTCGTCATACAGATATTTGTCTATCGCTTTTCTGCAATATTCGTCGCCGTACTTATCGGCTGCCGCCTCCACGCGGACATAGCGGGTGTTCATGCCCATGCTTTTATCGCCTTCAGCATATTCCTCAAATGTACCGCGCATATATTCAAAAATATAAGCCTGCAAGCCGAAATCCCCTCTGCTTTCGGGAACCTGCGACAGGAAATAGTCCATTTCCACAGCGCTTAACGCCAGATTCGTGAATATCAAAGTATCCCCGTAATCGCGCATAAATTTGCCTTCACGCAACTCGGCGACCATAATAGTATTAAACGATCTGTCATATGTCTGCATCAGATTCGAAAACACTTTCTTTATTTCATTGACATCCCTGCCGACAGATGTATAGACGAGGTTCGTGTCGCCTATTTTATCCTCTTTGTAGAACCCGCCGACAATCGTCAGTCCGGTGGTTTTGCCGGAGAATGTATTTTTCCCGGTGCGGTCAAGGTTTGTAAAAAACTTCTTGCGGTTTTTGATTTTCACATCGAACTGCGTCGGCTCATCGAGCATCAAATACTCATATCCGTCAGCATCAGCACACACTACATAGCCTGCGCGGGGATAATAAGCAAATGTTCCCGGCAGAGCCGCGCCCTGTCCGTTGCTGTAGTGTGTATTTGAATATCCGCTGTAGCTGAATGTGAGCGACGAAGTCTCACCCGCCGACTCAACCTCTACCCAATCGCCGGTCTGCTCGAAATTCAGCGCCCTGCCGCTCTCATCTTTGACTTCTTTGACTTTGTATCCGTGGTAGAGCGTAAAGCCGTAGATATCCAAATTGCTTGGGGACACCGAGACCCTGACCTCGGCATGAAGCACATTGCTGAGCTTCAGTTCCATATCGTATGAAGTTATTTTGAACTCGGGGCAGGCATCCGGAGGAGTTATCTTATTTCTCTCATAATAGCTGATTTCGCGACCGGCCCCCTCGCTGTTCATGTCATCATATATAATATCCGAATTGCTTCTGAACACAAACGGTAGCAGACACAGTCCCGCCACCAAACAAACTACAGCCGAGAACAGTCGTTTCTTTTTTCCTCGTTCCTTTGAGATATAGAAAAACAAAACGGCGCAAAGAACAAGAATCCACACTGCATAGGCAAAAATCCTGTACGGTCTGAGCGAATATCCGTATGCCAAATCAGATGAAATCAGCATCGTCGAAGGGGTCATAAACGGAAACAGGCGTGTTAATACGCTCGCCGAAAAGCCGGTCGCCTTATATATAGTGACACACCAAGCACCCACCAGCGGAGTTGACAGAAGTGTAACCACCGCTATTATAATATATGCTATTCCGCGTTTCGCACCATATGCCAACACCGCACCAAACAAAATACCTACCGCAGGCAGAATCAAAAGATTGAGCAATATATGGAGCAGTACTTGAAAAAATGCCGTTCCGGCATAAGCAATAACTGTACCAACAGCTATTGTGATTATATTCAAAACCAAAATAGGAAGCGCAAGGCTTATCAGCACCAACAATTTTCCCACCAACAGCCGTGATTTTCCCGCCTCCATTGCGCAAGCGCATTCATCAAAGCCCACCGCACGATCGGAACGGCAAAACTCATACGAAACAAGCGAATAGAAAACAAAATGCAAAAGACTGGCAAGCAGAATCAGCTGAACACCATCAAGAAAGAACGTTGTAGAACGCCCATCAAGCATAAAGATAAATCCATAAGCCGTCACGACGAGCGCCAAAAGTAAATATATAATATATGCGATTATAAGAACCGTGTTCTTTTTAAACTCTTTGAAAAGCAGTAATGATATTCGTTTCAAAACTTCAGCTCCTTATGAATTGCGGCATCAAAACATAAAAATCAGATGTAAACCACTTGGGCAAACACAATACGCCTGAAATATTTTTCGGCAAGTGTATCGTCTCTGATAATTTCATATTGATTTTGTTTCAATGCATTGTCACAATCACATAATAGCACATGCCAAATTTTATTTCAAGCAAAAACATCATAATCAATCACATTTTGTATGTTTGAACAAATTTTCAGGTCGAGCTTTGTTTATTCATACAATAAAAAAAGACCCATCAAAAGATGAGTCTTAAGAAAGGTGCATTTCTTGATACGCACCCTGAAAACTGAACAAAGGAAGGTAAGTAGATGAACGAAAGGAAACAAAGTCAAGCCCTCGACCTATTAGTACTGCCAAGCTAAACGCGTCACCGCGCTTACACATGCAGCCTATCAACCTCTTAGTCCATGAGGGGTCTTACTAGCTTATGCTATGGGATATCTTATCTTGGAGGCGGCTTCACGCTTAGATGCTTTCAGCGTTTATCCGTTCCGCACATAGCTGCCCAGCTGTGCCACTGGCGTGACAACTGGTGCACCAGAGGTGCGTCCATCCCGGTCCTCTCGTACTAAGGACAGCACTCCTCAAATATCCTGCGCCCACGA
>DKDF01000030.1:9660-21450 GCA_002451755.1 Ruminococcaceae bacterium UBA6855 | reverse complement strand
TCTTCAACGGCAACGGCTACGACGACGCGTGGATAAAGGAAGCCACCGAGGAGCGCGGACTGCTGAATCTCCGCACCACTCCGGACGCTATGCCCGCGATGATCGCCGACAAGAATGTGAAGATGCTCACCGCTCACAAGATATTCTCACCCGCAGAGCTTCACAGCCGCTATGAGATACTTCTTGAGAACTACTCAAAGACCGTCAATATAGAAGCTCTGACCATGGTCGACATGGCGAGAAAAGAGATCCTCCCCGCAGTCGAGGGCTACACAAAGTCGCTCGCAGAGACCCTCGCCGCGAAGAAAGCGGCAGTCGCAGGTCTCCCCTGCAAATACGAAACCGCGACCATCACGAAGCTCTCCGAGCTGTCCGATGAAATCGCCGACGCGACCGCAGACCTTGACAGCGAGATAGCGAAGTTCCAGGCTATCGAGGATGTCACCGAAGCGGCGAACGATATCAGAGACGTTATCCTCGGCAAAATGGACGCCCTGCGCGCCGTCTGCGACGAGGCAGAGACGATAACCGCCAAGGAGTTCTGGCCGTTCCCGACCTACAGCGACCTGCTCTTCAGCGTAAAATAAAAATCTGCGACCCTTTTTAAAATAACAAAAGCGCCCGAGTCGGGAGAAGTAACGCGGAATACCGCTCAAAGCGAGCATGGGACGGTGAGAGCCATGCAGCACAGGAGCCGCGCGAATAACACCCGACGAGCTGCAAACCGAAAGGACTACCGAGTAGGTGCGCCGGACACGCCGACCGTTACAGCGGCGAGGCTTTCTTCGAAGCCGAAAAGAGAACAAAGATAGGTGGCACAGCGAGTTGGCACTTGCCCTATCGAATGCTGAAACTAACCGAAAGGAAAGATTACTATGTGTTCGATAATGGGTTACTGCGACTGCTGCGCCGCTTTTTCCGATTTTGAGGAAGGATTCAAAAAGACCGTTTCAAGAGGACCGGACGACAGCAGAATAATAGACACCGGCAAAGGTCTTCTCGGCTTTCACCGCCTTGCTATAATGGGACTGACTCCCGACGGAATGCAGCCGTTTGAATTGGACGGCAGCTATGTCGTCTGCAACGGCGAGATATACGGCTACGAGAAGATAAAAGATGAGCTTGCGAAGAAATACACATTCAAAAGCGGCTCCGACTGCGAGATACTTCTCCCGCTCTACCGCGAATACGGCGTGGATATGTTCAAGATGCTCGACGCCGAGTTTGCGCTGATTATCTACGACGGCGAAGAGAAAAAATATATCGCCGCAAGAGACCCGATAGGCATCCGCCCGCTCTACTACGGCTATGACAAAAAAGGCGTTATCATGTTCGCGAGCGAGGCGAAGAACCTCGTCGGAATGTGCGGGCATGTTATGCCCTTCCCGCCCGGACACTACTACAAAGACGGCGAGTTTGTTCAGTACTGCGACATAGCGGCGGTTGACGAAATATGCCATGACGACCTTGAGACAGTTTGCAAAAACATCCGCGAAAAGCTCATCGCCGGCGTTGACAAGAGACTCGTCGCGGATGCAAAGGTCGGCTTCCTGCTCTCCGGCGGGCTCGACTCGTCCCTCGTCTGCGCCATAGCGGCGAGACAGAGCAAAAAGCCGATACGCACCTTTGCAATAGGCATGAGCGAGGACGCTATCGACCTCAAATATGCAAAGGAAGTCGCCGACTACATCGGCAGCGACCACACCGAGGTCATCATGACAAAAGAGCAGGTCTTAGACTCGCTCGAGGGCGTCATTCGTATGCTCGGCACATTTGATATCACAACTATCCGTGCGAGCATGGGCATGTACCTGCTGTGCAAATGGATACACGAGAACACAGATATAAGAGTTCTTCTGACAGGCGAAATTTCCGACGAGCTGTTCGGCTACAAATACACCGACTTTGCGCCGAGCGCGGAGGAGTTCCAGAAGGAGTCGCAGAAGAGAATAAGAGAGCTGCACATGTATGATGTTCTACGCGCCGACCGCTGCATCTCCGTAAACTCGCTTGAAGCGCGCGTGCCGTTCGGCGATCTCGACTTTGTAAAATATGTCATGTCAATCGACCCCGCTAAAAAAATGAACACCTACGGCAAGGGCAAATATCTGCTTCGCCACGCCTTCGAGGGCGATTATCTGCCCCACGATATACTCTTCCGTGAAAAGGCGGCGTTCTCCGACGCAGTCGGCCACTCGATGGTCGACTACCTCAAGGAATACGCCGAGGGGCTCTACACCGAAGAGGAATTCAAAGAGAAGTGCGAAAAATACACCCACGCCAAGCCGTTCACGAAAGAATCCCTGCTCTACCGCGAGATATTTGAAAAGTACTATCCCGGTCAGTCCGAGATGATAGTCGATTTCTGGATGCCCAACAAGTCATGGGAGGGCTGCGATGTCAACGACCCGTCCGCCCGCGTGCTCTCAAACTACGGCGAGAGCGGAAAATAAAAAATGTCCCCCGCACAGAGCTTTGCCGTGCGGGGGATTTTGCAGATTGACTGTAAATTGATTTGAATTTGGATTAAGCGTTTGCTGCGCAAACACGAAGCGGCAGCTTCACTGCTATGAAGTACTCGCTTACGCTCGCATGAAGCGAAGCGCACCTTTGCTTCCGGCGTAATGCCGTCAAACTTCATATGGCGAAGCCATACTTCATTTTTCATGCACCGCAGGTGCGCTTCATTTGAAAAAAGCAGCCTGACGGCTGCTTTTTTCATGGCACCCCCTGGGGGAATCGAACCCTCAACTGCCCCTTAGGAGATACCGAGGGAAACGATAACGGCATCCCTTGCAATACCTAAAAATCCCCTGCGGTCAGGGGATTTTTAAGGTTAATGTTTGATCGAGTGTTACGCCGTTACTGCTGATTTTGTGCTGTTTTAATTCGTTTGATTAGCAAGCAATTAGCCGGAATCGCAAATTAAGGGTGGTGATTATATGCTTAGTTTATGTTTGCTAATGCTTTATAGTGTTAAGTTTTGTTATTAGAGAATATAATCCGTAATGCCATCGTACCAGTGAACATAAGTCTTACCGTTTACAGTAAGTCTGTCGTTTTTGGGAAGTTGCTCACTCCACGGTATCTTATAACGGTCGATAGCCCAGTCATCACGGTTGAATCTGCGACAAAGAATTGTCCTTCCGTTTTTATCTAAGAACTGCTCTAATACTACGCCGTAATCATAGGTTTCGATGTCCATAACACAGACAGTGTCATAGCTTTTTCCGCCAATCGTAACGGTGTAACGTCCTACAATGTCCAACAGGAAATCCTTATTGGTGCTTGTAACAACTGTACCCGTTCTCCGGATATCGCCCTTGGGCGCCAGATTTGTTTCATTTCCGCAATTATCTTCGCCAAATCCCCAGTTAGGCAGGAATTCGTCTCCATCGAGAAAAGTAATGTAATTACGAACATCTCCGTCATTCCTGAGAGTTGCAAGATAACGGCAATGAGTGTCTGTGAGCTGTGCAACAAATGTACGATTTATTACTTCGTTCTTATCAGAGTAGGACGCTTCTCTGGCAGTCAACTCCACGCCTTCAATGCCGTGAACCTTAGCTTTGCCGGTAACTTGCATATCAAATACACGGATGCACTTACGGGATGGGATGTCGTACATACCCCAAGACATCTTTTCACCAAGTTTAGGTACCAAGAACCATCCCATAAGTTCTTCCCATTTAACTGCAAAGGGGGCTTCGGTACTTGCTTCAATTTTATATTCAGGAATAAATTCAGGCAACTTTTTCATATAGAGTTCTCCTTTCGATACATCGGTACGATATGGATACTTATTTTTGAAGTTTTGTTTTGCTGTATGCAGTCTGCTCTTTACGGTCCCAATAGGTATGCTCAGTTGTTTTGCAATTTCTGATTGCGGCATCTCTTTCCAAAAGTACAGGTAAAGGATCTGCTTATCCTTATTGCCGAGCAAACTCAGCGTTTCCCTTACGGTATTAACTACAGAAACACCATGCCTGCCGTCTGATAGTTCCATTTCTGTCAACTCGTCAATCGGAATTTCGTACTGAGCTGCTTTTTTTCTAAAATAATCATTGCATTTGTTTCTTGCTATGCTAATGATCCATGCTTTGAATGAGTCCTTATTCTTCAACTGTGGAAACTTCTGATACGCTGTAAGAAATATCTCCTGCAGCACATCGTCTGAATCTGCTTTAGAACTCATCCGAAATCTCACAAACCGTTCCACAGAAACACGTTCTGTTTCCAGCAAGTTCTCAAACTCATCCACATCATCACCTCCTTTGTCTATGAGTGATTAAAAAACCGGTTTCACTTATATAGACGGGTACCAGCATCAAAAGGTTCATTTTTAAGAATTATTTTAATTATTTTTCTATATGAAATTATAACATGAATAAAATGATAATAGTATAATTTATAAAAAAGTCTATGGATAGAACATACGCCTACTCAAATTAGCGAGATTTTGCTAAAAATCCGATTAGCAGTCGATTAGCAAACCGCTGATTTCTTGCTAATTGCAATTAGCAAGAGTTTAGGTGGGATATGCTATAAGTTCGTTCTTGTTTTGTTATTATTATAAGAGTAAAAAACTTACTCGTTGTTTTTTGCGATCAAAGAAAAGAAAAAGCGCCGAAAAGCCAGTACTTTCGGCACTTTTTGGCGCGCTTGCCCGGATTCGAACCGGGGGCGTTCCGCTTAGGAGGCGGACCCTCTATCCTGCTGAGGTACAAGCGCATATACTATACAATTCAAACGGATTACCATTTGCCTTTTTACAAAGGCGAGCATTAAAACACCCGCTTAGGAGGGGGCTGTTATATCCATTTAACTAAGGAGGCGTATATGCTTTTTGACGCTCAATATTTTATCAGATAAGCTCTTCAAAGTCAAGAAGAATCGGCTCGGGCAAAACAATATAAAAACTTTTGGGATAATTGCCTGTTTTACATGGTATCATACATACAAATACACTTGAAATATTTACATTTATGTTATAAAATAATCAGTGGTGCAAGCGTAAAAAGCTGGCAAATTCAACTTTTGAAAGGACGATCAAAATGAGCGCACTTAACAAAAAGTCAGTTAAGGATATCGACGTTTCCGGCAAGAGAGTGCTGGTACGCTGCGATTTCAATGTCCCGCTCCAGGACGGCAAAATCACCTCGGACAAGAGAATTGTTGCCTCCCTCCCCACTATCAAATATCTTATCGATCATCACGCAAAGGTTATCCTTTGCTCCCATCTGGGCAGACCCAAGGGCGAGTTCAAGCCCGAGTTCTCCCTTGCTCCCGTAGCCGCAAGACTCTCCGAGCTTCTCGGTCAGGATGTCAAGATGGCTAAGGACGTTATCGGCGACAGCGCAAAGGAGCTTGCCGCTAACCTCAAGGACGGCGAAGTCATGCTCCTTGAGAACGTGCGTTTCCACGCAGAAGAGACCAAGAACGATCCCGCATTCTCGAAGGCTCTCGCCTCCCTTGCGGATATCTATGTAAACGACGCTTTCGGTTCGGCTCACAGAGCTCACTCCTCCACAACCGGCGTTGCCGACTATCTGCCGGCAGTCTGCGGCTTCCTCATCCAGAAGGAGATCGAGTTCATGGGCGGCGCTCTTGAGAATCCGAAGAGACCCCTCGTCGCTATCCTCGGCGGCGCAAAGGTCTCCGATAAGATCGGCGTCATCAACAACCTCCTCGATAAGGTCGATACCCTTATCGTCGGCGGCGGCATGGCTTATACTTTCTTCGTCGCCAAGGGCTACCATGTCGGCACCTCCCTGTTCGAAGCCGATAAAGTCGAGCTTGCAAAGGAAATGATGCAGAAGGCAGTTGACAAGGGCGTCAAGTTCCTTCTCCCCATCGACAACGTTATCAGCAACGAGTTTGCCGAGGACGCTGAGTACAAGACCATCAACTCCGACGAGTTCCCGGACGGCTGGATGGGCATGGACATCGGTCCCAAGACCCGCGAGCTGTTCGCAAACGCCATAAAGGGCAGCGGAACCGTTATCTGGAACGGTCCGATGGGCGTTGCCGAGTGGGATCACTTCGCAGGCGGCACCATTGCCGTTGCAACCGCTGTTGCTGACAGCGGCGCTATCTCCATCATCGGCGGCGGCGACTCCGCAGCTGCTGTTCAGAAGCTCGGCTTCGCCGACAAGATGAGCCACATCTCCACCGGCGGCGGCGCATCTCTCGAGTTCCTCGAGGGCAAGGAGCTGCCCGGCATTGCTGCGCTCAACGACAAATAATTATCTGCAAATTTTAAGCCCGCGGGCGGCAAACCCGCGGGATTTTTCAGGAAGAAAGGAAGTTTCAGAATGAATAAGCAGCTCAGAAAACCCGTTATCGCGGGCAACTGGAAAATGAACAACACTCCCGCAGAGGCTACCGCTCTCATCGAGGCTCTCAAACCCCTTGTAAAGGACGCCGACTGCGAGGTCGTCTGCTGTGTCCCCTATATCGATCTCTATGCGGCTCTTGAGGCTGCAAAGGGCAGCAACATACAGATAGGCGCCGAGAACTGCCACTGGGCGGAGAAAGGCGCATTCACCGGCGAAGTCAGCGCGAAAATGCTCAAGGCGGTCGGCGTGCCCTATGTTATCATCGGTCACAGCGAGCGCAGACAGTATTTCGGCGAGACCGATGTCACCGTTCGCAACCGCGTCAGAGCCGCCCTCAACGAGGGTCTGAAGGTTATCCTCTGCGTCGGCGAAGTCCTCTCCGAGCGCAAGGACGGCATCACCTCTCAGATAGTCAGCGCGCAGACCGAGATAGCTCTCGGCGGCGTATCCGCTGACGAGCTCAAGAACATCATCATCGCCTACGAGCCCGTTTGGGCTATCGGCACAGGCGAGACCGCAACTCCCGAGCAGGCAAACGAGGTCTGCGCCGTTATCCGCTCTCTTATCGAGAGACTTTACGGCAAGGATGCCGCGGACGCTATCGTTGTCCAGTACGGCGGATCGATGAACGACAAGAACGCCGCAGAGCTGCTCGCTCAGCCCGATGTCGACGGCGGTCTCATCGGCGGAGCTTCGCTCGTCGCAGAGAAGTTCACCGCTATAGTCAACGCCGCAAGCGCAAAATAAACAAGATTTGCCGCCGGTCGGTCACATGCCGAACCGGCGGTAATTGAAAGGAAAGTTAAAATGAGTAAAAAGCCTGTGCTTCTTTGCATCATGGACGGCTTCGGCAAGAATCCCGACACCTACGGCAACGCTATCGCCGCGGCGAATAAGCCGAATCTCGACAGAATATTCGCGGAAAATCCGATGACATATATCGGCGCATCGGGTCTCGATGTCGGTCTGCCCGACGGACAGATGGGCAACAGCGAGGTCGGTCACACCAATATCGGCGCGGGCCGCGTTGTTTATCAGGAGCTCGTGCGCATAACCAAGGCTATCGAGGACGGCTCGTTCTTCAAGAATCCCGCTCTCGTTGACGCCATGGAGAACTGCAGAAAGAACAACTCCGCGCTTCATCTCGCGGGTCTGCTCTCAAACGGCGGCGTCCACAGCCACAACACCCACCTCTATGCGCTGCTGAAGATGGCGAAAGATTTCGGCATCGAAAAAGTTTTTGTCCACTGCCTCATGGACGGACGCGATGTCTCCACAACCTCCGGCAAGGGCTTCATCGAGGAGCTTGAGCAGAAGATGAAGGAGATAGGCGTAGGCAAGATAGCTACCGTTGAGGGACGCTATTACGCCATGGACAGAGAGCGCAAGTTCGACCGAGTCGAGAAGACCTACCGCGCCATGACGAGCCTTGACGCTCCGAAGTTCGACGACGCGGTCGCGATGATGGAGAAGTCATATGCCGACGGCGTGACCGACGAGTTCATCGTCCCCTGCGTCAGCAAGGACGCCGAGCCCGTCAAGGACGGCGACAGCATCGTGTTCTTCAACTTCCGCCCCGACAGAGCGCGTGAAATTACCAGAGCATTTGTCGATCCCGATTTCGACGGCTTCAAGCGCGAGAAAGAGCCCAAAGTTTTCTATGTCTGCATGACTCAGTATGAGGCGGAGATGCCCAACGTCGAAGTCGCATTCAAGCCCGAAAGAATAGACATGCCTCTGGGTGAGGTATTCAGCAAGGCGGGTCTTCGCCAGCTGAGAATCGCCGAGTTCACAAAATATGCCCATGTCACATTCTTCTTCAACGGCGGCGAAGAGACTGTCTACGAGGGCGAGGACAGAATTCTCATCGACTCCCCCGATGTCGCGACCTATGACCTCAAGCCCGAGATGAGCGCATACGAAGTCACCGACACGCTTGTTGAGAAGATCAACGAGGACATCTACGATGCGATAATCCTCAACTTCGCAAACTGCGACATGGTCGGTCACACCGGCGTGTTCGACGCGGCTGTCAAGGCAGTCGAAGCAGTCGACGCCTGCGTCGGCAGACTCGTTGACCTCGTCGCTTCCAAGGGCGGCGTAACGCTCATCACTGCGGATCACGGCAACGCAGACCGCATGATCGGCGACGACGGCAAGCCCTTCACCCCGCACACGACGAACCCCGTTCCGTTCGTTGTTGTCGGCTACCCCTGCAAGCTCCGCGAGGGCGGCAAGCTCGGCGATATCGCGCCGACCATGCTCGAGATAATGCATCTCCCCCAGCCCAAGCAGATGACAGGCAAGAGCTTAATAGTAAAATAAGACAAAAGTATAACCCCGGAGTTTTCGATAAGCTCCGGGGTTTCAATCTGTCAAAAAGTTCGTCATGCACGGTATCATGGCTCCACTGTGTAAGGGGAGCTGTCACGGCGAAGCCGTGACTGAGGGGTTGTTGCGTAAAAGTTCAAAACACCCGACAATTTTTAAAAATTACAACTTATTCCCTCCGGCGCTTCGCGCCCCCCCTTTACACATGAAAGACATGATTCTGAGTTCTGCGAAGCCCCAAAACCGGGTTTATCAATAAGCTGTAACCCCGGAGTTTTCGATAAGCTCCGGGGGTTTATTATATCTTTATCTGCCTATAGGCGATATACTCGCGGTCGTATGTGTAGGTTATGTGCAGCACCCCGCCGCGCTCGGTTATCGCGGGGTAGGAGAACTCGCCGCCCTCCCTGTCCTCAAGGCGCATGAGCAAATTAAATGTCTCGCCGCCGTCCTCGGAGACGAGCAGATCAAGCGGCGAACGGCCGCCCCAGTTCTTCTTGACCGGATTACAGACGAGATAAATCTTCCCGTTCCCGGCGAGCACGAGGTCAATTCCGCTGTTGTTGTTCGGCATCTTCGTGCGGTAAGCCCTGCACCACGTCTCGCCCTCATCGGACGAATCGCTGCGGTATATCCTGCCGCGCGAGGTTCTTGTGAGCATATGCACATTGCCGTCCTCGCTCTGCCACAGGGTCGGCTGAATCATCGGGACATAAAAGCCTCTGAGTGCCTTCGTAGGCACGGTGCGCATGCGCTTCCATGTGCGGCAGTCATCGTCCGAGATATCAACAAAGCAGACCCAGAGCGTATTTCTTTCGTCCGAGGCGGGTGCTATGACCCTGCCGCTCCTGAGCCTTATCGGCTTGTTCTTGACGGGTCCTCTGCCGCCGCTTATATCGCCCGGCACAAGCTCGGCGGGCTCGCTCCAATCGACGCCGTTATCCGAGAGCGAAAAATATGTTTTCCACATCGGTATCTTTTTGCCGACCTTGAAAAAGAGCATTATCTTCCCGTCCGCACGCCGGAAAAGCACCGGGTTCCAGTGCGGGATATTCCTGTCCGCGCTGACCCTGACCGGCTCGCTCCATCCGTTTTCGCTACGCACGCTCGTCAGAATATCGACATCGTCGGCGCTCTCTTTCGTGCCCGCGAACCATGCGGCGACAACTCTGCCGTCCTCAAGCGGCAGAACGGTCGAGGCGTGGCAACTCTCAGTCGGCTTATTTTCAAATATAAATTCCTTCAAATTTTCCAAAGCTTATCCCTTACCTTAACTTTTGTTGTTATCATTATAGAATCCCGCGCCCCGGAATGTCAACTTCGGGGCGCAAATTTCAACCCATTTTTCAAACAATATATTTCGCGCATCGAACCATTTCTGCAAATTACATTTATATTTCTAAATTTTTCTCTCAATCATTGACAGTATTGCCATTAAATGGTACAATGGAGTCGAAATAGGGTATAGGTCAAATATAGGAGGTCTTTAAAAATGGAATCATTGGGTATCGTCAGGAAGATTGACGAGACCGGACGCATCGTGCTGCCAAAGGATTTCAGGCGCAGGCTCGCGCTTGAGCCCAACGCGGACGCGGTGGAGCTTTTTGCGGATGGAGATCAGATCATCATCCGCAAATATGCCGCGCGCTGCATCTTCTGCGGCTCGTCCGACGACACGATTGAGTTTTCCGGCAAGAGAGTCTGCAAAGACTGCTCTTCGAGACTCAGCGAAGTCATTCGACTTCAGAGCAAATAATAACACAGAGAGAAAAAATCCGCCGAATGTGTTTTCGGCGGATTTTTTAATTTTGTTTAAAAAGTTCATCATAGCTGACGGAAAGAATCTCTTTAAGCAGCTTTATCTCGTCAGGATAAACATGCCTCTGCCCCACTTCGATTTTTGCAAGCGCGCTGCGAGTAATATCGCAGCCGCCAAGCTGAAGTTTGGCCGCCACCTGCTCCTGCGTCATGCCGCGAGCCTCACGCGCTCTTCTTATATTGCCGCCAAACAGCTTCTCATATTCAGGATTCATCACACCACTCCATATACCCGTATATCCTTTTGGCGAAAATATTTTCAAATCTATTGACATCATTCTATCAGCGTGATATATTTATTTTGCACCTATATAGGTGCAAAGCTTAGAAAGGAGGATTCAATTCTGCAGCAATAAAAAATTGACGGCAGTCGATAGTTTTAGGTCAGAAAAATGTATAAAATCAAGGGTTTTGAAGGAGGTCAAACCATGTCCGAAAATTCTACCAATGTAAATGTTACTATCAACAATTCCGCCCCTGTTTCTCAGCTCAGAACAAACAGAGGACTCGCAAAATTTATCATTCTGTCAATATTGACGCTCGGCATCTACGCTCTTGTCGTTTTTGCCCACATCTCGGAAGAGACTAACGTCGTATGCAGCCGCTATGACGGTCAGAAGACTATGAACTACTGGCTGCTTGTTTTCATTGTCGGTCCGCTCACTCTCGGCATAGGCTATCTCGTCTGGCACCACAAGCTCTGCGCGAGAATAGGCAGCGAACTCACCCGCCGCGGACTTGACTGCAAGTTCGGCGCAGGCGACTACTGGGGCTGGAATATCCTCGGCACACTCATCATTGTCGGTCCGTTCATATTCTGCTATAAGCTCTTCAAGGCAATGAACACACTCAACGCAGACTTCAATTCGAAGGGCTAAGAACAAGCGATACATTAAAATTACCATTCGCTTTCACCTGATTAATATATTCACAAACAGTTTAAAGGGGGTAAGATTGCATTGTACTGTCCGGAATGCGGCAAAAGCAACCCCGAAGGAGCAAAGAACTGTCAATATTGCAACGCCGAACTCATAGAAACAACAGGCAGCAGTTCCAAGCTGCCGGGCAACATCGAAAAGTATGCTCAAAAGGTAAAGAATGTTGACATTTCAAACATAAAATCTACCGTTAAAGATGTAGGCGCGCGTGCAAAAAAGAAACGCAAAATTATTATTCCCGTATCGATTTTGGCAGTCATTTTGGTTGCCGCAATTGCCATTATCGGGTATATAAGCTCTCCCAAGCGGGTTGTTAATTCATATGTCAAAAATCTTATAGCCGGAGATTTTGACTCGCTTTATAA
>DKDF01000030.1:0-9636 GCA_002451755.1 Ruminococcaceae bacterium UBA6855 | reverse complement strand
CTTTATAACGACATAGCTCTGCCGGAAAGTGATTTTATTACAAAAGAGCGGTTCAAAAAAGCGATGGAAGAAAGAGGCTCATATATAGGTGGTCTGTCCGTAGCATCGAACTTCACTGTAGAAGAAGTGGATTCCACCGGCACTCAGGCTGACAAGTATTTCAAAAATTACAATGTGGCATTTTTGTCAAATGTAACCGGAACGGTAATAAACTCTTTTGAGGTCACCGCCGCGAAGCAGGACAAGAACTTTCTTCTCATCTTCCCTCGTTACAAGGTGGCACTGGACGGGTTGGTATGTTCAAACATAACCGTCCAGCTTGACGCACCTTCCGGATGCAGTGTTGAAATTGATGGTATCGCCTTGAAAGATCCCACCATTCAGGACTCCGAAGATAAGGTTGCAATCTATACGGTTGATGCCATCTTCAGCGGCGAACATAAAATCACAGTCACAGGCGACCTTATAAACGCCTTTGAGAAGGAAGTTAATATAAGTCGAAGTGACGATACGATAAATATAGGAGAATATGATTCGTTTTATCTGCGCAACACCGTAGCAAACAACATTATCGACATTGCCGCCGGCGACCTTCAGTCTATGTACAATGCCGCCATTGCCGGAAAGTCATTCAATGACAGCGGGGTGTCTTTGGCGAGCGACAACCGCAACATCTCGGAAAAATATAACAACCTAGCCTCATATGCAAAGAAGGACAACGGAGAGGGTCTAAAATCCATTACATTTTCCAATTTCAGGGACAAGACCTTGGCTAATACTCCCGAAATAGAAATGTACAGCAACGATATTTGCCGCGTAAGACTCGTATATGATTATTCATATGTGAAAATCGAGGACGAATACGACGGTCTTACCGAGATCTCTTCGCAAAACCATTCCTCCGACACCTTCATGGAATATGCATACGAAAACGGAAGCTGGAAGCTCAGAGACATGGATTATTACATGCCAAGTTATTATTACGACTAAAGGAGAATAAAGATTATGGCAAAATTTTGCACTAAATGCGGAAAGCCGCTTGATGAGTGCACCTGCGAAAAAAGCGCTGTAGGCAATGCCTCTTTCTTTGCCTCATTAAAAAACCGAATGGGAATCGGTGAACCCGAGACAAACAACGCGCCTTTATATGAAAAGAATATGCAGATAGTTCCCGAAAACATATCCGCAAACGACGGCGAAATACCGATAAAGCAGTATAATGTCGCGACCCTCAGAAATCGTTTTCTCGGAATAACGATAAGCAAGGCAATCGGCAGACTGCAGATAACAAACAAGAGAGTAATTTTCAGAGCCGCAGGAAGATGCCTGCGCGGCAGGACTACCATTCAGCAGGAGTTTTCTATCGACGAGATAGCCGGCGCCGATGTCAGGAGAGAATACTCATTCACTTTCTGGGATATCCTTATCGGCATTATCATTTGGGCTGTCGGCGGATTTATCGGGCTTACCGCCTTGGGCATTTTCCCGCGATCCGGATCGAGCGGCGCAATTGCATTCTTCAACTTTTTGCTCGGCACCGCAGCATTGCTTCCGTTCTTCCTGCTGCATCAGAAGTTCGGCATTAAGCTGCTCGCACTCGGAGCTTCATCCGGATTCTACATTGCCCCGACCTCTGCCAATCCGTTCAGCCACTATGCAAGCGTTGACTTTTTCTTTTTCTTTGCCGCCATCAGTATCATTATCTCTCTGATCTGTCTGGTTATATTTGCGATAAAGCCAAATCTCGTTTTGACAATCAAAACGAAGTCATCGTCAGAGGCAATAGATATCCAGAAAAAAAACAGCGTTCTTCCCGGATTCGGTGCTTCAAAGGAGGAGCATACCGGGTATGCGGAAGTTCTGCCTGCGGAGAATGTTGAAGTCGCAATCAAAGAAGTCTGCGCAATCATTTCCGATATTCAGAGACTCGGCGATTTCGGAATAGAGAAGTGGAAAAGCTGACAGTTCGTGACAAGTAAAAAATAAGGCTACGGATCTGCGGCACATATTTATACAGTGCGGCAGGTCCGTAATTTATATTAAAGCTATAACGAGGAGGTATATCATGTTGACTTTATCCGACGAGTATATTGAAAAATTGAAAGATAAGATTGCCGCTCTTGTTCCGGGAAACGACATTTTGAACTATAGAGCTCTTCAATCTGTATTAAGGTTTGATTCGCGGCTTGAGGATACTGTAAAAGAATGGATCGACGGAAATGACAATGCGAATTATGTTCTTCACGGAATACTCGGCATACAGGAAGTCATGTCCAGATTGGATTTTCCCTTTCTTACAGCGTGCGGCATCATCAGTGCCTGCATAGATTTCGACACAGAAAAAATTAAATATCAAAAAGAACACCTTGAAGATATTTATGCATTGGAATAAGGAGCAAAGATATGAATGAGATTCTTGCGCCTTATGAACCGATAATAGGTGAATCGGGAAATGTAAATATCAACAGAAGTAACTTTTGGGGAGCCTTTGATCAGGAAACATGGGAACGGCTTTCATCAAATCAGCGGGTTGATGCGCTTCAGCAGCTTGAAAATTGGTCAGCGCGTCGGCTTGGCAGAGAACCGGTTCCCTTATCACCCGATCCCCAATTAGAAGGAACCTCAACCAACGGGGAATATCATCCAAGCAGCAAAAGTATTTCTATAAACCCGTCTCTCATAGAGCGTAATGACCCTTTTCAAGCAATGGCGACAACGCTTCATGAAGGTCGGCACGCCTATCAGCATCAGGTATCCAACGGACTTGAAACCTATAAAAACTTTGACCCGGTCGATGGCATGACGGCGGATCAAAACAGAGGGATTTGGCGCGCAAATATGCGCGCCGACGGTTATTATTCAAAAGAAAAAGGGCACACCTTCTTCCAATACAGATATCAGCCCATAGAATCGGACGCAAACAACTATTCTGACAGAATAATGCAGGAGCTGGGGCAGAGATACGGCAACAACGAGTACTATAACCAATGGATGCATAACAGACTTTATAATAGTGCCCAAACCATGGAGAGCGCTAAAAAAGAATTTGGGCTCGGCAATAACGGAAGTCCCGAAGAATACATGAAGAACCAGGTCATCGAAGACATGGCCAAGCGTCTGGAAGCAAAAAAAGGTATTGATAACGACAAGGCATTTGACGCCTTTGAAGAGAGTTCTCCACAAAGGGATGCTTTTATCAATTCACTGAAGGTGCCTCAAAATCAAGATGAGGTCAGAGGGTATAATCGCAGCCACGGTGTTCCGGATATTCCGTCTCAACGACCTAAAGGCGGGTTTGAAAGGGAACGGGGATCAAATGATCCCCGTTGGAACGACCCTGAAAACGATGATCACGGTAAAGGAGAGACCCCAAAAGGAGACGAGCCCTCGGAGGGAAATGAAACCATCAAGGGCGATATTCCTTCTAAAGACGGCACAGCCACCGAAAAGAGTGTGCCTTCCGAGAGCAATGAACAATCCAAGTTGAGCGAATCATCCGAAGAGAATGAACCCTCTGAGGAGAATGAACCCTCTGAGGAGAACGAACCCTCTGAGGAGAACGAACCCTCCGAGGAGAACGAACCCTCCGAAGGAAATGAACCCTCCGAAGGAAGTGAACCCTCCGAAGAGAATGAGCCTTCTGAAGAGAATGAGCCTTCCGAAGGGAATGAGCCCTCTGAAAAGAATGAACCCTCTGAAGAAAATGAGCCTTCCGAGGAAAACGAACCTTCCGAAGGGAACGAACCCTCTGAGGAAAGTGAACCTTCCGAGGGAAATGAACCTTCCGAAGGAAATGAACCCTCTGAGGCGAATGAGCCCTCTGAGGGAAACGAGCCTTCCGAGGGAAACGAGCCTTCCGAAGAGAACAAGCCCTCCGAGGAGAACAAGCCCTCTGAAGAGAATGAACCCTCTGAAGAGAATGAACCCTCTGAAGAGAGTGAGCCCTCCGAAGAAAGCGAGCCTTCCGAGGAGAGTGAACCCTCCGAAGAGAACGAACCCTCCGAAGAGAACGAACCCTCCGAGGAGAATGAGCCTTCTGAAGAGAACGAGCCTTCCGAAGAAAATGAGCCGTACTATGGATACGGATATTAACAGAGGTGAAAATCAAAATGCAAAAAATTGAAGTTTTTGATGGAAATGAATTAAAAAAGTTACCGCCAAACAAACGCATAGACAAGCCCATGTGCTGTTTTGAAGGATATTCCGACAACAGCACGGATATTTCCGTGCCGATCAGTGAGGATTTGCTCAGCACACACTTTATGCTTCTCGGCGGAATCGGCACAGGAAAAACCAACACATTCAATCAGATAATTCAACAGATTCGCAGCTCTTTTTCGGAAAATGACATTATGATTGTTTTCGACACCAAGGGAGACTTTTATAAAAAGTTTTACCGTCCGGGAGATATTGTAATAAGCAACGATTCAACTGCGACAGGTCCGTCCGACCCGGATTATTGGAATATTTTCAACGAAATCGAAAACGATGAACATATGGAAGAAAACATCGTTGAGATATCCAAAACGCTGTTTTATGAAAAAATCCGCAATACTAACACGCCGTTTTTTCCGAACGCCGCAAAGGATCTGTTCTCCGCTATTTTGACCCACTTCTCCGAAAGCGCGGATCTGAAAAGCAACAACGAAGAGCTCAGAAAATTCTTGGACAGCTCTCCAACCGCAGAAATACGGGAAATGCTCAAGCAACACGAAAACTTGAAAGCTATGGTAAGCTATATCTTCGATGACCGCTCCCCGCAGACTCAGGGCGTTATATCGGAGCTTCAACAGCTTTCGCGCGAGCTGTTTCTCGGAAATTTCAAGAAAGACGGCACGCTTTCAATGCGCAATATAATACGCGCAAAGGGTGGCAAAATCGTCTTTATCGAATACGACCTTGGTATCGGAAATATGCTTTCGCCGATATATACTCTTCTTTTCGACCTCGCTATCAAAGAGGCTCTGTGTCGAAAGAAGAGCGAAGGAAACGTATTCTTTGTTACCGACGAATTCAGTCTTTTGCCAAATCTTCAGCACATTGATGATGCCGTGAATTTCGGCCGCAGTCTGGGAATAAAATTTATGATCGGCATACAGAATATTGACCAGATATATGAGAATTACGGAGAATACAAAGCACGCAGCCTGCTTTCCGGATTTTTGACATCCATATGTTTCAGGGTTAACGACCCGAAATCAAAGACATACGTCAGAGAACTTCACGGAGTCAACAGAAAAAAAGAAATCTACATGGCATCGGTTCAGGGAAGAGGAATTGTTGAAAATGTTCGCGATGCGAACGTGGTTGAGGATTGGGACATTGCGCGATTGAAAACAGGTCAGGCAATCATCGGTCTGCCCGGCGAAGAGCCGTTTTTGTTCCAATTTAAAAAGGCTTGATTTGTTCTGAAGCAATAAAACTCAAAAATGGGCATTGTAAAAGACTACAATGCCCATTTACTTTTCACTTTTTACAGCTTCTCTATCGCTTCGACAGCATCTTTTACATACTTGTCGCCGACAAGCTCTGCCGCGCCCTCGTCAACGAGCTTCGCGGTCTTTTCTTCCATCGGGATTCTGCCGAGCACGGGCACGCCGAGCTCCTTGGCAGTCTCGTCGATGCGGCTCTCGCCGAACACCTTTATCTGCCTGCCGCAGTCAGGGCAGAGAACATAGCTCATGTTCTCGACCAGTCCGAGCACGGGGATGTTCATCAGCTTTGCCATGTTGAAAGCCTTTTTGACTATCATCGTGACAAGATCCTGCGGGGTCGTGACGATAATTATTCCGTCGACGGGCAGGCTCTGGAAAACGGTCAGCGGCACATCGCCCGTTCCGGGAGGCATATCAACGAACATGTAGTCGACATCGCCCCAGACGACCTCCGACCAGAATTGCTGGATAACCCCGGCTATAACGGGTCCGCGCCAGACGACCGGCGCATCCTCTTTTTCGAGCAGGAGGTTGACTGACATTATTTTTATTCCCGTCTTGCTCTCCATGGGCAGAAGTCCGCGCTCGTCGCCGACGGCGTTGCCGTGGAGACCGAACGACTTCGGGATTGACGGGCCGGTGACATCGGCATCCATTATCGCAGTCGCGTGTCCGCGCGCCTGCATGGCAGAGGCGAGCAGGCTCGTCACAAGGGACTTGCCGACGCCGCCCTTTCCGCTGACTACGCCGATAACTTTTTTAACATTGCTGAACTGACCGCACGGAACGCGCAGGTCTTTTTCAGAACACTTTGATGAGCATGTTGAGCAGTCGTGGGTGCATCCTTCACTCATTTTAAGACTTCCTTTCGGTTATATATCTGTTGAATATCTTTTAGTATATGCATCGTCCGCATGGACAACACATCGATTTATCAATAAAATCGGAGCTGCCCTTTATTGCCGAGATTGAGACTTTTGGGCGTTTCCCGTCGTAGGGGTCGGCGACTCGACGACCCGTTGCTGACGCAGTCAGCACAAAATATTCTTTGTCTGTCTGCTTTTGTGTTATCACAAAGACATGGTCAATAAAATAGGTATAAAGCTTTCCAACCGTGCCGCCGTTGGCGGCATAGGGTCGTCGAGGTCGCCGACCCCTACAAAAGCGCTTATATGAGAAACTTGTTATTTTGCTATAATCTTTTCAACGACCCAGAGTATGCCGTAGATAATCGGCTGATGGGCTATGTATATCACGAGCGCGTGGCGCCCGAGGAAGCACAGAGCCTTTGAGCGTTGGCGATAAGTGAACGCGGGGAATCTGCCGCTCGCCGCATAGACGCCTACGAATGTGCCTGTCAGGAACATGAACAGATGCGGCAGCAGCGGGAAATAATCCGCCGAATGGAACGAGGAGTTGAAAAATCCGAGCGGCATGAAATAGTTGGTTCTATAAAGCACGGCGGGCAGATTAAAAGTCTTGAGCCCCGCTATGCCGACATAGCCCGCCGACACGCCGTAGGTGAAGATATATATTGCTATACATATTATAATGCCGACTATCGGGTTTATCTTATCGAGTCCCGCGCGCAGCGCAGAGAAGATGAGCATCGACAGCGAGAGCAGGTGGAGGATTCCGAAATATATCTCCGCACCCTCGAAATGCATCATCGGCATGATAACAGCCGTCACGACGGTCAGCGCGAGCGCGACGCATAAAAGGCGCACGCCTCGTTTGGTATTATTGTGGGACAGGCGCGAGGATATGCCCGATATGACTATAAACAGCGCCGCAAAAAACGGCTCTGCGGGGGTGAAAAAATCAAGCAGCTTCGTGCCGATCGCAATATTGAAGAACTCGGACATGCTGTAAAACGCATGATAGAACACCATGCAGAACACGGCAAGCCCGCGAAGCTCGTCGAGCAGATATATTCTTTTCTTTCCGGCTGCCACGGCGCACCTCCCTGTATTCGGTAATGTATATTCTATCACAACCGCTCTATTTTGCAAGCCTTTCTTGACAACAGACGGGGTTTCGCCGTATAATTTTATAGTATGTCAATACGACTTCAAATAAAACGGCAAAGGATGGGCTCAGCATGAAAGACACCTATGAATCCCCGCTCAACTCCCGCTACGCGAGCGACCGAATGAAATATATCTTCTCGCCGGACTTCAAATTCAGAACATGGCGCAGGCTCTGGATAGCTCTCGCGGAGAGCGAAAAGGAGCTCGGACTCAACATAACGGACGAGCAGATAGCGGAGCTCAAGGCGCACAAGGACGACATAAACTATGACGTCGCCGCCGCCCGCGAAAAAGAAGTCCGCCACGATGTCATGTCCCATGTTTACGCCTACGGCGTGCAGTGCCCGAACGCGAAGCCGATAATCCACCTCGGCGCGACCTCCTGCTATGTCGGCGACAACACCGATGTTATTATCATGCGCGAGGCGATGCTGCTCATCCGCAAGGAGCTTGTCAATCTGCTCAATGTCCTCGCGAAATTTGCCGTTGAATATAAGGACATGCCCTGCCTCGCCTTCACTCATTTCCAGCCCGCTCAGCCCACGACAGTCGGCAAGCGCGCTGCACTCTGGCTCAACGAATTCCTCATGGACTTCCAGAACCTCGAGTTCCAGCTCTCGCAGCTCAAATTACTCGGTTCAAAGGGCACGACCGGCACGCAGGCGTCGTTCATGGAGCTTTTTGACAACGACACAGACAAGGTCAAGGCTCTCGACAAAATGATTGCCGAGAAGATGGGCTTTGACAGCTGCTTCGCGGTCTCCGGTCAGACATATTCGAGAAAGCTCGACTATCAGATGCTGACAGTCCTCTGCGGCATAGCGATGTCGGCGACAAAGTTTTCAAATGACATCCGCCTGCTCCAGCACATGAAAGAGATAGAGGAGCCGTTCGAGAAGCATCAGATCGGTTCGTCGGCGATGGCATATAAGCGCAACCCGATGAGAAGCGAGCGCATAGCTTCGCTCTCGCGATATATCATAGCGGACATACAGAACACAGCTATGACCTCCGGCGCGCAGTGGTTCGAGCGCACGCTCGACGACTCGGCAAACAAGCGTCTGAGCGTCCCTGAGGCGTTCCTCGCCGCCGACGCGGTGCTTGACCTGTGCATCAATGTTGCGGACGGACTCGTAGTATATCCGAAGATGATAGAGAAGCACCTGCTCGAAGAGCTGCCGTTCATGGCGACCGAGAACATCATGATGGAGGCGGTCAAGCGCGGAGGAGACAGGCAGGAGCTGCACGAAAAAATCCGCGTTCACTCGATGGACGCCGGCAGAGTCGTCAAGGTCGAGGGCGGCAAGAACGATCTGCTCGACAGGATAGCCGCAGACAGCGCATTCGGTGTAACGCGCGAGGAACTTGAGGGCATAATGAAACCCGAAAACTTCGTCGGACGCGCTCCCCAGCAGACACAGGAATTCGTGGACAACGAGATTCAGCCGATACTCGACAAATACTCCGACCTGCTCGGACTCGATGTTGAAATAAAGGTGTAAAGAATGGAAAAACTAAAGGCAATATTCAAAAAGATAGTCAACAAAGAGACGATACTCTATGTCGTCTTCGGCGTGCTGACGACGCTCGTCAACTTCGTCGCGTTCAAGCTGTTCACGATGGTGTTCGACAAGCTCATATCCTCGCAGCTCGGCGTTCACATCTCGAACGTCCTCGCTTGGATATTCGCGGTCGCATTCGCCTATGTCACAAACAAGCTGTTTGTCTTCGAGAGCAAGAGCTGGAAGGGCAAGGTGCTCGCAAAAGAGATCCCGTCGTTCGTCGCGGCGAGGCTCTTCTCCCTCGGCGTTGAGGAGCTCGGACTCATTATCTTCGTAAACTTCCTGCACTTCGACAGCAAGGTTTTCCACATCCCGCTGATAAACTTCGACCTCAGCGGAGAAATGACTGCCAAGATAATCCTCGCAGTCGTCGTGGTCATCCTCAACTACTTCTTCAGCAAGCTCATCATCTTCAAAAAGAAGAAAGCTCCCGAGCAGGAAAAGGCAGAATAAAGCAAAAAGAGCAGTACAAATCTCCCGTCAGACACACGGCGGGAGATTTTTTCGGTAAATCCGAACTTTTTATGCAAAAAGGCTTGCAATTTCTGAAAAAGTGTGTATAATATAATAACGCACTGAGGAACAGAATATATCGCGGAGTAGAGCAGT
>DKDF01000028.1:28960-31817 GCA_002451755.1 Ruminococcaceae bacterium UBA6855 | reverse complement strand
AAGCTGAAATTATGGCGGGAAAAGTATATGTAAACGGTCAAAAAGCGGACAAAGCGGGCGAGCTTGTTACCATTGCAGACAATATAGAATTCCGCGGTGAGCAGCTTAAATATGTCAGCCGCGGCGGACTGAAACTCGAGAAAGCCGTCGATGTTTTCAAACTCGATTTGAGCGGATATTTATGCATCGATATCGGCGCGTCAACAGGCGGTTTTACCGACTGCATGCTCCAAAACGGCGCGAAAAAAGTCTATGCAGTCGATTCCGGCAGCGGTCAGCTTTCGCCGAAGTTGCAGTCCGATCCCCGCGTTGTCGATCTTGAAAAGACGAATTTCAGATACATAACGGAAAAAGAGATTCCCGAGCGCGCCGATTTTGCGAGCGCGGATGTCTCGTTTATATCTCTGAAATATATCCTGCCTGCGCTTTCGCCGCTTTTAAAAGACGGTGGCAGTGCCGTCTGCCTTATAAAACCGCAGTTCGAGGCGGGCAGGGAGAATGTCGGCAAGAAAGGCGTGGTCAAAGATCCGCGCGTGCATATAAAAGTCATCGAAAATGTCTGCTCCTATGCCGTGCAGGCGGGCTTTTCGGTGTCGGCTCTCGATTATTCCCCGGTCAAGGGACCGGAGGGCAATATAGAATACCTCGTATATCTGAAAAAGGACGAAGTGCAGTCTGTTTCGGCGCCCGATGTTGCGGGAGTCGTCAGCGCGGCGCACGCCTGTTTCAAAGCGGGAGAATAACTATGATGTTTGCAATAATTCCAAATCTTACTCGCAAAAACGCCGCTCAGGTGACAAGGCTCATCTGCTCGCGGCTCGATGAACTCGGCGCGGCATATTCTCTGCCGCTCGGTACGGAAGATGTGTTTTCCGATACCAAGGCTGAATTTTTGCCGGAAAAAGAGCTGCTCGGCGGCTGCGAGGCGGTCATAACCGTCGGCGGGGACGGGACGATAATCCATTCCGCCAAGAAAGCCGCCGTCTATTCAAAGCCCGTCCTCGGCATCAACGCGGGTCGCCTTGCGTTTATGGCGGGTCTCGAGATACACGAGCTCGATCTGCTCGAAAAGCTCATAACCGGCGATTACAGCATGGATAAGCGCATGATGCTCAAAACCACCGCTGCCGACGGCGACAGTGTGCAGAGCGGCTACAGCATGAACGACTCCACCGTGATGCGCCTGTCGAGGCTGAGCAGAATATCCGAGATAAATGTCGACCTCGACGGCAGATATTTCAACCGCTATCTCGGCGACGGACTCATCCTCTCGACTCCGACAGGTTCAACGGCATATTCTCTCTCTGCCGGCGGTCCCGTGGTCGATCCGAAGCTCGAGTGCATGATACTCACTCCGATTTGTTCGCATTCGGTGTTCACCCGTTCGCTCGTTCTGGGCGACGATGCGGTGCTGCGCATCTATTCCGATGACGACGGACCTCTCTCCGTTTCGTGCGACGGCGATGAGCCGTTCACCGTCTCGGCGCAGGGGAGCATAACGGTCGAAAAGGCGGACATCTGCGCGAGCTTTATCAGACTCAAGAATGACAGCTTTGTAGATATACTCAACAGGAAAATGATGAAATGGAACAGCAGTTCCCACGACGAACGGGAGGTATAACCTTGAAAAAAAGAAGGCAGGAAGCAATACTCGAAATAATTGAAAAATATGACCTGTCAACCCAGGACGAGCTTCTTCAGAAGCTCAAAGACAGCGGCTTTGATGCCACTCAGGCGACGGTTTCGCGCGATATAAAAGAGCTGCGCCTTGTCAAGACAATGGGTGCAAACGGTCAGTATAAATACGCCGTCACAAAGACCGAATCCGATGAACTGCTCTCGAAGTTCCGCAGCATATTCGCTCAGTCCGTCGTCTCTGCCGATTATGCGGGCAATACGATTGTTATCCGCTGCTATACCGGCATGGCTCAGGCGGCGTGCGCGGCATTTGATTCCATGCATTGGGATGGGCTTGTCGGCACTCTCGCGGGTGACGATACTATATTTGCCCTTTGCAGAAGCGAAAGCTACGCTTCGCAGATGAAAGATTCCATAAAACGACTTATCGAAAAATGAGGTTTGAGCTATGCTTCTCAGTCTGAAAATAGAGAATATAGCAATAATTGAGAGCGCCGATATCGAGTTCGATTCGGGGCTCAATGTCCTTACGGGCGAAACCGGCGCGGGCAAGTCGATTATAATCGATTCTATAAACGCCGTGCTCGGCGAGCGCGCGTCGCGCGAGCTTATCAGAACCGGCGCACAGTCCGCGAGCGTTACCGCGCTCTTCTCCGGCATTTCCGCCGACACTGCCGCTCGGCTTAAAGAATATGATATCGATCCCGACGAGGACGGGAATATACTTCTCCGCCGTACCCTCGGTCTGGACGGAAAAAACACCTGCCGCATAAACGGCGTGCCATCGAATGTCGCGTCGCTCCGACAGGCGGGGCATGAGCTGATAAACATACACGGTCAGCATGACAATCAGGCGCTCATGGCGCCCGAAAAGCACTTCGAGTTCATCGACTGCGTCGCGGACGATGCCGATTTGCTTGAAGAATACAGAGAAAAATTCAGAGAACTCTGTTCATATATCAGGGAGCGCGACTCCCTCAAAACAGACGAGTCGGAGAAGCTTCGCCGGCTCGACCTGCTCGATTATCAGATAAACGAGCTTGAACAAGCGGATATAAGACCCGGCGAGCGTGATGAGCTCAACGAGCGAAAAACGCTTCTTCAAAACTGCGAGCGTGTCACTGCATCGCTCAGAGCGGCGTATGATATCCTCCAAGGCGCCGACGACAGCTTCGGCGTGATAAGCGCGATAGGCGACTGCGCAGGGAATGCGGAGGAC
>DKDF01000028.1:21198-28893 GCA_002451755.1 Ruminococcaceae bacterium UBA6855 | reverse complement strand
GTCGAGCCCGCCGCAAAGACTCTTCGCAATGTCGGCTATGAGCTTGAGGACTGCGCAGGAGAACTCCGCTCGGCTATAGAAGATTTTTCCTACGACCCGTCCGAGCTCGAGGAGATCGAAGCGAGACTCGATGAGCTTTTCCGCCTTTCCGTAAAATACGGCTCGACGGAAGATGAAATGCGCTCTTTCCTCGATTCCGCGCGTGAAGAGCGCAATAAAATAGCCCTTTCGGATGAGCGGGTCAAAGAGCTCGATGCACTCGTCAGCTCGACCAAAGCCGAGGTTCGCGCCCTCGCCGAAAATCTTACCGCAGCGCGTGAAAAGGCATCACGCGAGTTTGAGCGCGGAGTGACCGAACAGCTCGAATTCCTCGATATGCCGTCGGTCAGCTTCAAAGTCAATAGAGAAAAAACACCGTTTACAATAAACGGTGCGGATAATATAGAATTTCTCATCTCCGCAAACGCGGGCGAGACGCTAAAGCCCCTCGCAAAAATCGCTTCGGGCGGCGAGCTGTCGCGCATAATGCTCGCGATAAAGAGCGTTATCGCAGGCAGGGACGGACTTGATACGATGATATTCGATGAGATAGACGCGGGACTCAGCGGCAGAGCGGCGCAGAAAGTCGCCATGAAGCTCAAAGAAGTTTCGCGCGGCAGGCAGGTCATATGCGTCACCCATTCCGCTCAGATAGCGGCGCAGGCGGACTGCCATATGAGAATCAGCAAATCCGTCTCGGACGGCAAGACCTATACAAAGGTTGAACGCCTTGATACCGAGGGCAGAAAATATGAAATAGCAAGGATAACCGGCGGACTCGATGTCACCGAACTTCAGCTCAAATCAGCCGAAGAGATGCTCAAAAACGCCGGGAATCTGTAAAAAAATAAAAGGGGAGATAACTTATGTCAGACAAGAAAAAAGAAACGCAGGGCGCTGCCGAAAATCAGAAGCTCAGCACAAAGGAAAATGTTCTTCAGACAATAAAATTCGCTCTGTTCTCGGCTTCGGCGGGAGTGATCCAGTTTGCGTCTGACGCGCTTTTCAATGAAGTGTTCCATTGGAAGCCGGAGATATCATATCTGATTTCTCTCATTCTCTCCGTGCTCTGGAACTTCACGTTCAACCGCAAGTTCACTTTCAAATCCGCAAACAATGTCCCGATAGCCATGCTCAAAGTTGCGGCGTTCTATTGCGTGTTCACTCCGCTGACAACATGGTTCACGAAGTATGCCACGGGTACTCTCGAGTGGAACACCTATCTCGTTCAGGTGCTTTGCATGGCAACGAATCTTGTCACAGAGTTCCTCTATGACCGCTTCGTTGTCTATCGCAATTCGATAAACACCAACGATGTCGCAAAGAAAGACAAAGAAAAAGCCGAGCACAAGGCTCAGCAGGATAAATAATCAAGTGGATTTTCAAAGATATCTTGACTGAAACGGAAGTAAACATGACTGAAGAAAAGAAGTGTCCTCTATATAAAAAATGCGGCGGATGCCAGCTGCAAAATCTGAGCTACGCGGAGCAGCTGAAATTCAAACAGCGCAAGGCGGAAAAATTGCTCGGCGAGTTCGCCCATGTCGAGCCGATAATCGGCATGGCTGAGCCGTATCATTATCGCAACAAGGTGCAGGCGGCGTTTGCCGCGGCGAGAAACGGGAAGATAATTTCCGGCGTCTATCAGTCCGGCACGCACAGCATAGTCTGCGTCGATTCGTGCCTCACCGAGGACAGAAAAGCGGATGAGATAATTGTCTCGATCCGCAATATGCTGAAAAGCTTCAGAATACAGCCGTATGACGAGCGAAGCGGCGGCGGTACACTTCGTCATGTCCTCGTCAAGCGCGGATTCAAGACAAATCAGATAATGGTCGTGCTCGTCACCTCGGGCCCGATATTCCCCGCGAAGAACAACTTCGTAAAAGCTCTTCGCAAGGAGCATCCCGATATAACAACGATAGTCCATAATATTAACCCGTATCAGACGAGCCTCGTGCTCGGTGAGCGCGAGAATGTGCTCTACGGTACGGGCAAAATCGAGGACGAGCTCTGCGGGCTGACTTTCAGAATATCCCCGCGCTCATTTTATCAGATAAACCCGGTGCAGACCGAGGTGCTTTATAACACCGCGATGGAATACGCCGGCATGACCGGGAACGAAAAAGTCATCGATGCCTATTGCGGCATCGGCACTATAGGGCTTGTCGCGTCGAAGCGGGCGGGCGAGGTGATAGGCGTTGAGCTCAACCGCGACGCCGTCCATGACGCCATAGCCAACGCCAAGCGCAACGGGATAAAGAATGTCCGCTTCTTCTGCGACGATGCGGGCGAGTTTATGCTCGGCATGGCGCAGGACGGGGAGAAAGCGGACATAGTTTTCATGGATCCGCCGCGCTCCGGAAGCGACGAGTGCTTCCTGTCGTCGCTCGTGACCCTCGCGCCGAAAAAGGTGGTCTATATCTCCTGCAACCCCGAGACCCAGCAGCGCGACCTGCGCTTTCTGACAAAGCGCGGCTATAAAGTCGAAAAAATCCAGCCCGTCGATATGTTCCCGCATACGAACCATATTGAGACGGTGGTGTCGCTTAAGAGAAAATAAGACGTTTAATGAAGTTGTAGATCGCTTTGGAAAAGTCGGTTATTTTGAAATACCGGACTGTATCATTAAAAGCTACTACAGGAGAACCAATCATGAGTGATATTAATACACAAAACGGCGGCTATGATTTGTCCCGTTTTATTAATGCACAGCAGCGCGATTTTAAAACAGCGCTTGCGGAAATAAAAAGCGGGCAGAAAAGAACCCACTGGATATGGTATATTTTTCCGCAGCTCGGCGGTCTTATAAGAAACCCGTCTTCAACATCTCAGTATTATGCTATAGCGGATATCGGGGAGGCGAGAGCCTTTCTTGCAGATGCGTATCTCGGCGGTAATATCAGAGAAATATCAAACGCTTTGTTGGAGCTCGATACAAATTATGCATACGCCGTCGTTGGCAGAGATAGCGTAAAACTGCAGTCGTCAATGACCTTGTTTGCTGCGGCGGACGAAAACGAAACGGTCTTTAAAGCCGTGCTCGATAAGTTTTTTAACGGAAGAGCGGATAGAAAAACATTGCGCCTTCTCGGGTTGTAGTGACCTCTAAGCTTTAAAAGTTACAGATTAAATAGAAAACCGTATTAAGTTTATTCCCCTCTCTGCTCTCGCACGGAGGGGATAGCTGTAAAATTCAAATTACCTGTCCGTTTTATCGTACACACATTGTGATATTATTATATCGTAGAACAGTAATATCTTTCTGAGGTGTCAACGATGAACGAAAATACTAAAAATCAGTGGCAGAAGCTCGATGAACTGCGCCGGACCGATCCGCGCATCTGCGGCGGATACTATACCAAAAATTTTCTCAAAACATATAGACCGGATTTCTATGCCGAGGGATATGACTTCTTTCCGGAATTTGTAATGGTCGCGGAAAAGGACGGCGAAATTATCTGCTGCCTTGAAGAGGCAAACGTTCCGGATGAAGATGCGCCCGTTGACAGCGACGAATGCATGCTTGAAACTTCCGCCGGCACTTTTGTGTCCCACGACTACGGTGAGTTCGGCGGCGTGCTCGAAACGCCGGGAGGGGAGATAAACGGCAATTTCTGCGATATTTTTGAGACAGGCGGAAAAATCTATGCCGTCGATTCGTTGAGCCATCTCGACGTGGCGAGCACAACGATTTATTCCTTTGACCGCGACTGCAAGCATCATCAAGTATTCAGTGCCGAAAATCTGGACTTTAAAGCACGGTATGTGGCCGGAGAGCGGGCATATATACTCGTTTCCGGCAGCGTCAACACGCGAAACGGCGACAAAAAGCGCAAATCAATTTTGCTTGAAATATCGGAAAACGGAATCGATGCAAAGACAGAATTTGATTATGAATTTTATCTCGTTTTCAATATGATTGTAAAGAATGGCAAAATGATTCTCGGCGTGGATAAGGCGGTCATGACCGCCGACCTGCAAACAAAAGAGATAAAAACTTATACTCCTATCAGCGTTGAAGCGGAGGAAAATATAATCGGAATAAGCCAATAAATAAACTCTGTAATATGACTGCCGACCGAACTTTTTTTAAACAAAACCTACTAATTTAGGATAATTTACTTTTTTTGCCCTCAGGCATTGATTTTCAAAAAAATCTGTGCTACTTTAAAGCTGTACAGTTGTCTTGACTGTGCGGCTTTATCTATTTTGATAGGAGGATCAAAATGAAAAGGTTTATAAGCAGGGCGGTCGCAGTGATTCTCACATGTGTGCTGGCTTTCGGCACCGTGGTCTGCTTCGCCGCGGACGGCACCGAGAGTGCAGGCGCAAAGAAGTATTACGATTACGGTACATATGTGCTTCTGGGCGACAGCGTCGCCAGCGGTCACAACGACCTTGTATATGTGGATTCGGAGTTCAAGCGCGTTGAAAATTCATACGGCGCGTATGTTGCCGATACTCTCGGCGTGAAGTATATCCCGATGGCTTGCCCCGGATTCAGAACGATAGATATTCGCTATATGCTTGAGGATGATTATCCGGGAGACGATTATCTTTTCCACGATTCTCATGACCCCGAGGTCATGAAAACGAGAATTCCCGAGTATCGCCGCGCAATTTCGCAGGCGGGTCTTATCACCCTNNTCAAGCGTGTTGACGACTCATACGGTGCATATGTTGCCGACACTCTCGGTGTGGAATATATTCCTATGGCTTGTCCGGGATTCAGGACAATTGATATGCGATATATGCTTGAGGACGACTATCAGGGCGATGACTATCTCTTCCACGACGCACACGATCCCGAAGTCGTTAAGTCAAGGATTCCCGAGTACCGCCGTGCAATTTCCGAAGCAGGTCTTATCACCCTCGGTGTCGGCGGCAACGACTTCGGCACTTATCTCACATGGGTAATCGCCGATATCCTCGAAAAAGAGGGTACTTGCAGCAAGTATGTCGAGGCTCTGCGCGATCTCCTCAAGGAAAACGGCATAGTCAACGACAAGCTCGATAAAATAGTTGAGCTCGCTAAGGTCACGGACGCAATGCCTGAGCTTATCAGAGTTCTCCCGCGTGCGCTCAAATACGGACTTGACAACTTCTTTGAGAACTGGAATCATGTCATTGAGGATATATATGCCCTCAACCCCGATGTCCAGCTCCTTGTTATCGGCATGTTCGACACGAGCGTCAAGAGCGACGACGGCACGACCGATACTTCGGACAGTAAGGACGACAGCCAGAGCATCAATATCGGACAGATGGTTGTCGATATGGCAAACAAGCCGATGAAAGAGGGAGCCGAAAAATACGGCTATATCTTTGTCGATACAACAGGCACGACCTGCGACACATTCCATCCGAACGCAGCGGGACACAGACACATCGCCGACAGAATCCTTGAGGCTCTGCCCGATGCAAACTTCCCGTTTACGGATGTCGCGTCCGATTCGGAATATTACGATGCAATCGAGTTCATGTACAGAAAGGGCTACATGACCGGCACTTCCGAGACTCAGTTCAGCCCAGATTCCGCGCTGACAAAGGCGGCTCTTGTTCAGGCTCTTTACGGCATGGCAGGCTCGCCCGAGGTCAATACCGACAACCTTTCGTTTGCCGATCTCGACAGCTCGAATCCCGCGTTCAAAGCCGCAGTGTGGGCTGTCAGCAATGGAATAGTCAAAGCGTCCGACGGCAAGTTCGAGCCGGACAGCGAGATAAGCGTCGCCGACTTCGGACTTACGATGATTCGCTTCTCCGCAAAGGTCGATTTCAGCCTGAAGAGGGTAGTGAAGACCGTTTCGATGTCGTTCAATCTTGCTCTTGAAAATAAATTTATAATTATCAAGAGATCCATAACCCGTGCCCAGGCTGCGCAGAAGCTCGCCGGATATCGCTATTATTGATAGAAGTATAGTAACATAAATAAAACAAAGCGGAGAACTCGAAAGGGTTCTCCGCTTTTGTGATATATATTGTTATTCCCTCGCTGCTTTCGGGCAGAGAGGGGATAGCTGTTTTTTTAATTGCTGTGGTTGTTTATAACCAACCTCACTATCTGCTTTTCTTCGTCATTCAAAAATCTGTACCCGGATATAACAAGATGTTCGTCATGCGTCAGCACAATGCTCTCTGCGCCGTCTGCGCTTTCCGTTCGCCCGACAAGATAGTCCACTGTTGTTGAAAAATAATCTGCTATCTTTATCAGCGTCGATATATCGGGCTCTACATTTTGATTTTCATATTTATTTATGGATTGCTGGCTGACCCCAACAACATTGGCAAGTTGTTGCTGGCTTATACCGTGAAAATTACGGAGTTTCTTGAGATTCTTTATCATTTGCATCACCCATAATAATTTTAACAACGATTTGGAGTAAAATAAAAAACTTATTATTAGTTATTGACAACAACCTTAGGTTGTGATACAATCAAATTACTTTATTAAGGGAGGTCAAAAAAATGAAGTACTGTGAAAAATGTGGCAAAGAAATTCATGATGAAGCTGTAGTGTGTCCGTCGTGCGGATGCTCGACGCAGGCTAAGCCTGCAGCGGCTCCTGCACCCGTGGCAAACGACATGGCGGAAAACCCGAAGACTGCGCGCTTTGCGCTCGGATTCGCGTTCCTTTGTCCTATTGTCGGCTTAATCTTCGGCATCAAGGGCATCAAACAGTATGCATCAAACAAAAAGCTCAAAACGCAGTGTATAATCGCGATACCCCTTTCTATAATTTTGTCTTTTGTCTGGGGTGCGCTGTTATTCGGAGGCTTGGGCTGATTTATGGCTTTTTGTTCAAAATGCGGCAAGGCATTATCTCAGGGTGCGTTGTTCTGCTCCGGCTGCGGAAGCAAGGTAGAGCCCTCTGCACAGAATGCGGCATCCGGGAAAGTTATAGTTAACGGCGTTACCCAAAAAGCTCTGGTAGGTTTTACTATGAAAGTTTACGCGAACGGCGTCTTTAAAGGCGAAGTGAAGAAAATGCAGAAGCTGGAGTTTGATATAGACTGCGATTCTGTAATCACCGTATCGTGTGCGAACTTTTTCACCGATGAAACCATAAGAGTCAGAGCCGGACGGACATCGGTAATTGACTTCAAGTATAACAGAATTATCGGACAGCTTGAAAATCATGTAACGGAGTATATGTAAGCTGCGCTGTATAGGAATGAATACGCAAAAGGGACACTTGTTCATTCTGTGGCTCTTTTGCGTATTTTTTTGCTGTGTGAAGGAGGATGATAAGTATGAAATACTGCGCGTATTGCGGAAAGGAATTAAATGACGATGCGGATGTCTGCATCGGATGCGGCTGCAGCACGAGAACGCTGAACACATCGGGTCGCGAGACCGTATTCTGCACGCACTGCGGAAATAAAATTTCCGCTCAGGCGGCAGTTTGCGTTAATTGCGGATGTGCTGTTAAGCCGAATTTTGCGGCAGAGGAATCGGCAAAAACTCCGGAAACGCTCCTGAAAGACCTTTCGGAAAAGATGAAAATTAACGCGATAATATGGCTCTGCATTGCGGGAGTTCAGATAATTGCGGGAATATATCTTTATTGGATACTGATAATTCCCGGCGTGCTTAATATCATTAGCGGAATAATGGATTTAAAATACAGCAAGGAGGTCTTGACCAATCCGGTCG
>DKDF01000028.1:1349-21166 GCA_002451755.1 Ruminococcaceae bacterium UBA6855 | reverse complement strand
CAATCCGGTCGGGATAGTCAAGAAATTTGAACCGCTTGCTTCCCCGATTATAACTCTCGCATATAATGCGGTTATCGGCGGCGTGGTCGGAATCGCCGGTTCGCTCTATTATTTGCTTGTTATAAGAAAATTGGTCATGGATAACAGAGCGGCATTTGACGAACTTGAAATGAATTGCAGAACGGTCAAGGATAAGTCGGAGTTATAAGCATCTACAATACAAAAAATACCTGTCCGCAGAGCCATAGCTCCTACGGACAGGTATCTTTATTCGCTGTTTCCGATTCGTTCCGTCTCCTCTTCAATGAGCCGCACGAGCTCGTTGGGGTGAACATTGAACGCAGATGAGATTTTCCATATCGTCTCGAAGTTAGCCTGCTTCTTGCCGCTTTCGATCATGGCAAGGTGGCTTCTCGCTATCCCTGCCAGACCGCTCAGGACCTCTTGCGATATCTTTTTTTCACAGCGAAGTTTTTTGATGGCCGCGCCGGTTGCATATTTGTTGAACTCTGCCATCGGCACCCCTCCTTCTCAATTCAAGTTTAAGAAAATTTTGGGCAAAAGTGTCTATTTAAAGTGACAAGCGATAAATTGTTTGTCATTTGCGCATTTATTTGGTGAATGACACGGAATTATATTATGCGTCTTGTATATACTTTATTTTTGTCCGTAATTTGGGGCTAAAACATTGACATCGGGAAAAATTAAGAGTAAAATGTTTAAGTAAATATTTTTGGCTGTGAAGAGCAGAGCCGTTTATTCCGCTCGCAGAGAGGCGCGCCGGCATTATGCCGCTGTGAGGTGCGCCGTGTCAGGAAGTACGGCAGCCGGCTCGGAGCCTCCCGCGTTGAACGGGCGTAGCCTGCGTTAAGGGCAGCAGAGGGGTGCAGTTTTGTGCAATCCGGGTGGTACCGCGGTTTCGGCCGTCCCGGGCAGAACGGCATCTATTTTTATTTTTTAAGGAGTTGTTTATCATGGAATGGACGGGACTCAATGAACTCAGAGAGAAGTATCTGAGCTTTTTCGAGAGCAAGGGCCATCTTCGTCTGCCGAGCTTTTCGCTCGTGCCTCAGGGAGATAAGAGCCTGCTTCTCATCAACGCCGGTATGGCGCCGCTCAAGAAGTATTTCACAGGCGAGCTGACCCCGCCGAGAACCCGCGTCACAACCTGTCAGAAGTGCATCAGAACGCCCGATATCGAGCGCGTCGGAATCACCGCGCGCCACGGCACCTTCTTCGAGATGCTCGGCAATTTCTCATTCGGCGATTACTTCAAGCATGAGGCGACCGCCTGGGCGTGGGAGTTCTGCACAAAGGTGCTTGAGATGCCCGCAGATAAAATATATATCAGCGTCTATCAGGATGATGACGAGGCTTATGACATCTGGACAAAGGAGCTCGGTGTTTCGCCCGACCATATGGTTCGCCTCGGCAAAGAGGATAACTTCTGGGAGCACGGTGCCGGTCCCTGCGGCCCCTGCTCCGAGATCTACTATGACCGCGGCCCCGAGCACGGCTGCGGCAAGCCCGGCTGCACCGTGGGCTGCGACTGNNAGGATAACTTCTGGGAGCACGGCGCAGGCCCCTGCGGTCCTTGCTCAGAGCTCTATTTCGACCGCGGCGAGAAGTACGGCTGCGGCTCTCCGACCTGCGGAGTCGGCTGCGACTGCGACAGATATGTTGAGTTCTGGAACCTCGTTTTCACTCAGTTTGACAACGACGGCAACAATAACTATACCCGCCTCAAGAGCTGCAATATCGACACCGGTATGGGTCTTGAGCGCCTCGCCTGCATCATGCAGGGCGTGGACAACCTCTTCGAGGTCGACACCGTCCAGAATATCATGAAGCACATCATGCAGATAGCGGGCGTCAAGTATCACGAGGACGAGAAAAAGGATGTCTCCCTGCGTGTTATCACCGACCATATCAGAAGCACCACTTTCATGATCGGCGACGGTGTTATGCCTTCAAATGAGGGCAGAGGATATGTCCTTCGCCGCCTGCTCAGAAGAGCGGCTCGCCACGGCAGACTCTTAGGCATCGACGGCACTTTCCTCTACAAAGTGTGCGAGACCGTTATCAAAGAGAATGCAACCGCTTATCCGAACCTCGTCGAGAAGCACGACCTTATTGTAAAGGTCATCAAGGCTGAGGAGGAGAGCTTCAATAAAACTATAGACACAGGTCTCAACCTACTTGAGAATATTATCGCTCAGAGCGATTCCAAGGTGCTCAGCGGCGCAGATGCGTTCAAGCTTCAGGATACATTCGGCTTCCCGATAGACCTGACAAAAGAGCTGCTCGAAGAGCGCGGAATGAGCGTCGATATCGACGAGTATGACCGCCTCTATGCCCAGAGCAGAGCGGCGGCGCGTGCGGCGCGCAAGGATGCCGGAGCTCAGGCGTGGAAAGACAGCAACATTTCATTCAAGGATGTCGGCGCGACCGAGTTCGTCGGCTATACCGATTATTCCTGCGACGCTGAGATAAAGGCAATAGTCACAAACGGCGAGCGCGACGAGTTCGCAACTTCCGATTCCGAAGTTGTTATTGTCCTCAATAAGACTCCGTTCTACGGCGAGAGCGGCGGACAGGCGGGCGACACCGGCGTTATCAAGACCGATAATGCGACTCTCGAGGTTACCGCGACCGGCAAGACTCCCGACGGCGTGGTGCTCCACATTGCAAGATTTATAAGCGGCGACAGCATCGCTCTCGGCGATAAGGTCCACGCTCAGATAGATGTTGAAAAGCGCGAGGCGACCCGCCGCAACCACACTGCGGCTCATCTGCTACAGGCGGCTCTCAGAAAGCACCTCGGCAGCCATGTTGAGCAGGCGGGACAGCTTGTCAACAGCGAGGAGATGCGCTTCGACTTTACTCATTTCTCCGCTCTCTCGGGCGATGAGCTCAAGGCGATAGAGCGCGAGGTCAACGAGGTTATTCTCAAGGGCATCCCCGTTGAGACCCGCGAGATGCCTATTGAAGAGGCGAAGAAGCTCGGCGCAATGGCTCTGTTCGGCGAGAAGTACGGCGATGTCGTGCGCGTTGTCAGCGCGGGCGATTTCTCCGTTGAGCTGTGCGGCGGCACCCATGCGGACAACACCGCGAAGCTCGGTCTGTTCAAGATTGTGTCCGAGTCCTCTGTTGCCGCGGGAATCAGGCGTATAACCGCCGTCACCGGCTTCGGAGTGCTTAAGCATATAGAAAACGACGAGCGCATCATGCAGTCTGCAGCGGCGGCGATGAAGCTTGGCAATGTCGCGGAGCTTGATAAGCGCGCGGCGACTCTCTCTGCCGAAGTCAAAGCAAAGGACAGAGAGCTTGCGGAGCTTCGCAGCGAGATATCCGCTCTCAAGGCGGGCAGCCTTATGGACAGCGCAAGACAGGTCGGCGGCGTCAGACTTATCACCGCCGAGGTCGAAGTTTCCAACCCCGGTGAGCTTCGCTCTATGTGCGACACCGCCCGTGACAACGGCGCGGATATCGTTGCAGTCTTTGCGGGCGTCAACAAAGAAAAGGGCACTCTGAACTTCGCCTGCGCCTGCGGTGCCGATGCGATAAAACTCGGCGCTCACGCCGGCAATATCGTCCGCGAGACCGCAAAGATAGCAGGCGGCTCGGGCGGCGGCAAGCCGGACAGCGCAATGGCGGGCGCCAAGGACGCTTCCAAGGCGGACGAGGCTCTCGCAGCGGTTGACTCTATCGTTAGCGCCATGTTAAAATAAATTTACAGCTCCGCCGGTCTTTCCCGGCCGGCGGAATAAGCAATTGCAATACGGAGGTTTTCTGAAAATGGATGACTGTATTTTTTGCAAAATAATAAAGGGCGAGATACCCTCAAAAAAAGTCTATGAGGACGACGATGTTCTCGCGTTCTATGACCTCGAGCCGCAGGCTCCTTTCCATATTCTCATTATCCCGAAGCAGCATATAAAGAGCGCTGCCGAGATAACCCCGGAGAACAGCGCGGTCGTCTCGAAAGTGTTCGAGGCGGCGGCGAAGATAGCAAAGCAGTTCGATCTCAAGGACGGCTTCAGAATCGTCAACAACTGCGGCGACTGTGCGGGTCAGACCGTCAAACACCTGCACTTCCATATGCTCGGCGGCAGAGATTTCGGCTGGCCGGCAGGCTGATAAAAAAGACCATATTAATATTCAGGAGATGTTTATTTTGGCAAAGACCTATACAATGGAGATCGCAGGCGTGAAGAGAGAGCTTCCTCTCTGCCCGGTCAGCGACAAGCTCGATATCGCGGCATTCATCCTTTTCGGTGATGTTGAAGTCACCGTTAAAGCGGCGGAAGAGCTGCTCAAGAAGTGCCCGGAGTTTGATTATATTCTCACTCCCGAGGCGAAGAGCATTCCGCTTGCCTATGAGATGTCCAGACAGAGCGGCAAGAAATATTTTGTCGCCCGCAAGAAGCCGAAGGTCTATATGACCGACCCCGTCTGCGTCAGCGTGCGTTCGATAACCACCGATGCAGAGCAGACTCTTCTTCTCGGCAGAGAGGACGGAGATCAGCTTCGCGGCAAGAAAGTGCTTATCGTTGACGATGTTATCAGCACCGGCGAATCCCTCGCGGCAGTCGTTGCCCTCGCCGATAAGTTCGATGCGAACATAGTCGCCAAAGCGGCAGTTCTCGCAGAGGGCGATGCGGCGGAGCGCGACGATATCGTGTTCCTCGAGAAGCTTCCTCTTTTCTTCAAATAAACGGAGATTTGAGAAATGGCGCGCCCGTTCACGGTTATCGGTTTTACAATGTTCTTTACGCTGGCTCTTGTCTTTGAACTCGGTCAGAAGGCGGCAGTCGTTATCCTTTCGGCAGCAGCTGCCGCCTTTATCTTTTCTCTGTTCTTCAAGAGCGTTCGGCGTGACTTTGTAATCCCGACTGCGTGTATAACGGCGGTCGTTGCAGTCCTTTTGTCTTTTGCCGCCGCACTTGTTCCGGATGAGGCGTCAGAGCGTTTCAACGACGGCGTGCATACCGTGAAAGCGAGCGTTGTCTCGCTCGAGGAACAGAGCGGCGAAAGATATTACACAGAGCTTAAAACCTCCGAGATAGACGGCGAAGAATATAAGCTGAACATACGCCTATCTTCAAAATCGCGCCTTGGTTTCAAGCCGTATGATACTGTCGAGGGCGATTTGCAGCTCTACGATATCGGCAAGACTCGCGACGCGAGAAACTACTATCTGTCCGAAAATGTCTTTATGGGCGGATACGCAAAGGGCGATATAAATATATCACGGCCGGAGCGCAGACCGATAGGCTATTATCCGCTCGCGATGCGCGCTTATATCAAGAGTACGGTTTCGCGCCTTATCCCCGGTGAACGCGGAGCGCTTGCAACGGCACTTCTGATAGGCGACAAATCAGATCTGCCGAAGAGCGTTTCGGATTCGTTTTCGTCCGCGGGAATATCGCATCTGATAGCCGTTTCGGGTCTGCATCTTTCGATCTGGTGTCTGTTCATTCTGAAAATTTTCGATGTTTTCAGGCTCAGACGCAGAGCGGGAGCAATTATTTCGGCGGCATTTGTTATAATTTTTATGGCGGTCTCTGGCTTCACATATTCCGTCATGCGTGCGGGCTTCATGATGCTCGTTATGCTCCTCGGAACGCTGCTTTCAAGGCAGTCGGATTCGCTCAATTCCCTCGGCATCGCGCTTGTTATTCTGTGCTTTGTCAATCCGTATTGCGTGATGAGCCTCGGACTGCGCCTCTCGTTTCTCTCGACTCTCGGTATAATTGTCGGCTACGGCAATATTGATTTTCCTCTGAATCCGTATATCGCGCGCGTCAGAAATAAATATGCAAGGCGCGTCTGTGAGTTTATTTTCGGCTCTGTCCGAAGCACCGTGCTTGCCTGTGCGTTCACTCTGCCTGTTATGATACTCGACCTCGGCAAAGTGTCGCTTATCGCGATCCCGGCTAATCTGATTTCCGATCTTCCCGCATCGGCGTGTATGATCCTCTCGGGGCTTACTGCTCTCACCGCGAAGTTTTCATTTTTGCGCGTGATAACGGCGGGTCTTGCGGATCTGTCCGGTGTGTGCGCATCTTTTCTTATCAATTCATCGAAGTCGCTCGCGGCGGTTCCTCATTCGTCTTTAAACGCATCGTCTTTTTTGTTTCCGCTGTGGCTCGTTTTGATTTTTATCGTCCTTGCGGCGGCTGTACTCATTTATAAATTTTCGAGGCGCAATACCGTCCGCGCAGCAGTTTTGATATGCACGCTCACCTTCGCGGGTGTGTGCGTCGGTTCTTCTGCACTTTCCCGCGCGGCAACCGTCATAACCGTGGCGGATGTCGGCAACGGCTCTGCAATTGTCGTCAGCTCCGGCGGCAAAACCGCCCTGCTCGGCTGCGGAGGGGACAGCTACTATGCTCTCTCTAATATAGAATCCGCAATGGACAGCGTCGGCGCGGATAATCTCGATTTTCTTCTTATCCCGCGCGTATCTGAGGGCGAAAGCTCACTCGCGCTCGATGTTATCGACACTTTTTCGCCGGGGTTCATTCTTGCCGGCGAGACTGATGCCGACCTCAATGAAATACTTAAAACAGAAAATTATAACCTCGCGCCTGCCGCAGATATAAACATCGGCAGCGCGGAATTGAGATATAAAACAACGAATAAAACGAGCACGGCGGTGCTCAGCATGGGCGGCGCTGACGCGGTCATTGTTTTCAGACCGTCTTATGCGCCGGATACAAAAGGGGATATTCTCGTTTTGCGGGAGAATCTGCCGCAGGGCATTTCCCCGGGAAACTATAATTTGACCGTGCTCTCGGCGGATGCCGACAGAGCGCCTGCGGTCATGGGCAAATTGCTGTCCCTCGGTGCGGACGCATACGCGACGGGAGGGCAGGGAAACATCAGAATCACGGTGTTCCCGTCGGGCAGAATTTTGACGGAAAGGATGGACTGAATGGCTGCTATCGGCGAAAAAGAGATAAAGGCGCTTATAAGAAGCGGAGATATCGGCGGTGCGTTCCTGTTTTTCGGAACGGAGAGCTATCTCAAGGAATTCTATTCCTCGAAGCTCAAGGATAAAGCCGTCAGCCCGGACTTTGCGGATTTCAACTATCATTTCTTCGACGGCGCGTCGTGTACCCTCGAGGATATCGAGCAGGCGGTCGAGGCTTTTCCGATGATGAGCAGCAGCACCTGCGTGTTCGTCAAGGATATGGCTGTCGATTCGCTCGACGAGGATTCCTATGAAAAGCTCGAAAAAATAGTCGGCGATGTCCCGGATTACTGCACGCTGATTTTCTATATCGGCAAGGCGGATTCGCTCAAAAAGACTGCAAAGGCCAAGAAGGCAGTCTCGCTTTTCACGAAGCACGGCAATGCGGTCGAGCTCAACAAAAAGACCGCTTATGAGCTTGCCAAAATGCTCGTCGGCGCGGCGCAGAAGCGCGATTCTTCGCTCAGCCAGCGAAACGCCGAATATCTTGTCTCCTGCGTCGGGGACGATATGGTGACTCTTTTAAACGAAATCGACAAGCTCTCGGCATATGCCGAGGGACGCGAGATAACCCGCGCGGATATCGACCTGATGTGTGTCAAGACTATCGAGGCGAATGCATTCGACCTGACAAAATATATAATCTCGGATAATTTCGACAAGGCGTATGAAACGCTCAATATGCTCTTCGCCCAGCGCGCGGATGTTATGATGATAATGGGTGCAGTGATATCCGTCTTTGTCGATATCTATCGCGTCAAGGTCAGCGTGTCTGCGGGCTACAGAGACACTCAGCCGGCGGAGATATTCTCAAACTACCGCGGACGCGAGTTCAAATTGACAAAAGTTTCGCGCCAGGCGTCGGCTCTGAGCGTGCGCGTTTTGCGGCAGTGTCTCGATGAACTGCATCGGGCTGATACGCTGCTCAAAAGCTCCGCCGTTGATAACAGAATAGTTATGGAGGAGCTGCTTGTCAAGCTGTTTGTGGCGATACAGTCACGAAAATAAACGCCGGATGGTGTTGATAGTAAAATGATAAAGATAAAACAGGCGGTCATCGTCGAGGGGAAGTATGATAAAATAAAACTCTCCACAGTCCTCGATACCGTTATAATACAGACCGACGGCTTCGGCATTTTCAAAGACAAAGAGAAGCAGAGACTGATAAAACGCCTCGCTCAGACGCGCGGCATAGTCATATTGACCGACAGCGACTCGGCGGGCTTTAAAATCCGTTCGTTTATCGGCGGAAGCGTGCCCAAAGACAGCGTCATTCACGCCTATATTCCCGATGTGTTCGGCAAAGAGCGCAGAAAGGACGCGCCGTCTAAAGAGGGCAAATTGGGCGTCGAGGGAATTGATACAGAAATCTTGCTTGAAGCGCTCAACCGCGCCGGAGTCACCTGCGAGAGCACGCAGGAAAAGAGCCGAGCTGTAACCGTCGCCGACCTCTACGAAGCCGGGCTCAGCGGAAAAGCGGATTCGGCGGCTCTGCGCAAGAAGTTCCTGCGCAGCCTTTCGCTCCCCGAGCGCCTTTCGACGAGCGCGCTCGTCGATATGATAAATATTTTCATGACATACGATGAATTTCAGGAAAGTATAAGAAAATTTTCACTCAGCGGAGATGATAACTAATGATAAGAATAGGCAGCGGATACGATGTTCATAAGCTTGTCGAGGGGCGAAAGCTCATAATCGGCGGCGTTGATATACCCCATACCATGGGACTTCTCGGTCATTCGGATGCCGATGTTCTGCTCCACAGCATCAGCGACGCGCTGCTCGGCGCGGCGGCAATGGGGGATATAGGCTGCCTCTTCCCGGACAGCGATGAAAAATACAAGGGCGCGGACAGTCTCGAGCTTCTGCGCGAAGTAGTGCGTGTTATCGGCGCTCAGGGCTGGCATATAGTCAATATTGACTCCACCGTCGCCGCCCAGGCTCCGAAGCTGCGCCCGTATATAGATGAAATGCGCCGCAACATAGCCGACGCCTGCTCGCTCGATGTTTCATGCGTCAGCGTCAAGGCGACCACCGAAGAGGGACTCGGTTTCACGGGACGCCGCGAGGGAATAAGTGCCTCCGCCGTCTGCCTTATTGAGAAGTAATTTGATTTCAGGCGCGTTTTATGGTATTATAGGAATTGAAGAGAGGTATGCCTATGTTTACTGAAAAGATCGCATCTCTCTGGGATCAGCTGAAGGTCGTATTCTCCGACTTCGCCTTCACGGATTTCCTGGATATCTGCCTCGTTGCGTTCATTCTTTATAGTGTTATCAAGCTCATCCGTGAGACGAAGGCCATTCAGCTTGCAAAGGGTCTTCTGCTTTTCGGTGTGGCTTATCTTGCCATTTACCTGCTCGATATGCAGGCGAGTGAGTTCATATTCAAAAAAGTTTTCGGCGAGATAATTATAGTCCTCGTCATCCTCTTCCAGCCCGAGCTGCGCCATATGCTTGAATCCGTCGGCAGACGCAGCATAACAAAGCTCAATCTTTTCGGCGTGCGCGACGAGGAGACGGAGCGCAATCAGAAGATAAAGGATTCAATCTACGCCGTGTGCAAAGCGTGCCAGAGCATGAGCGAAAGCAAGACAGGTTCGCTTATCGTTTTTGAGCATGATACGCTCCTCGGCGATATCATAAAGAGCGGAACTCCCGTCGATGCAATAGTCTCGCGCGAGCTGATAGGCAATATTTTCTATCACGGCGCGCCGCTCCATGACGGAGCTGCAGTTATCCGCGACGGCAGGGTAGTTGCCGCGGGCTGCGTCCTTCCTCTGACTCAGAAAGAAAATCTCGATACCCAGCTCGGAACCCGCCACAGAGCCGCCATAGGCATGAGCGAGCAGGGCGACGCGATGATAGTCGTCACTTCCGAGGAGACCGGAACAATTTCCATCGCCTGCAAGGGTCAGCTTATAAGAAATCTCACCGATTCCGATCTGCGTGAGCACCTTGTTCGCTACCTTTGCGGAACGAATAACGAAGATAAGGCCGCCGTCAAGGGCATACGCAAGCTGTTCGGAGGTTTTAAGAAATGAAAAAGAAAAAAATAAGCCTCAGAAATCTCATATATGATAACAGATTCGTCCTGGCGCTTTCGATAATTGCTGCGGTTATAATCTGGATCGTTGTCGCCATTCAGGCGAGCCCCGAGGATGACCGAATAATAAAAGATGTCCCTGTCAAAATCGAGATATCAAACAATGTCTCGAATCTCGGACTCCAGATGTTCGGCAACACGGATTTCACGGTTGAAGTCAAGGTTCACGGCAAGCGCTACGAGGTCGCCGAAAGCGTGCTCACAAAAGACGATATCTCCGTTGTCGCCAAGACTAACTATGTCGACTCTACGGGTAGCCAGACCCTGAAACTCGAAGTGACTGCAAAAGACCCGAGCAAGGCGAACTACGAGATAGTTTCGCTCTCGCAGGATTCGATAAATGTGTATTTCGACTATTACAAAGAGGGCGAATACACTCTCCAGCCCGATGTTGTCTATGACGGCGCGTCGTATGTCACAAACGGACTGATAGCCGAAACCCCGGTGCTCTCTGCAAACACCGTGAAGCTCTCGGGCCCCGTGACCGAGATGGCGAAGATAAAGAAAGTTGTCGCGCGCGTGACTCTGAACAAGAAAATCAGCGCGACCACAACGCTCGACGCCGAGATAATCCCGCTGAGCGAATACGGCGGAAAGCTCCAGTATATAACCGTCAATGACGGACTCTCGGATATCACAATGACTCTTCCGATCTATCAGCGCGCCGAACTGCCGACCACAGTAACTTTCAAGAATGCGCCCGCCGCTTACGCGAGCAACCCGCCCGCGTTTACCTGCAGCCCCGCGAGACTCAATTTCACTATGGATGCGACGAAGCTCTCGTCCATAACCGAGCTGTCGGTCGCCGATATCGATTTCTATATGCTCGGCGCGGGCAGGAATGAGATAACCATAGACCTGACGACGTTGAGCGGAGTCAAGGTCATGAGCGGGGAGACGAAGCTCAAGGTCACGGTCGAGATGAGCGGCGTGACATCACAAAAGAGCTCGGTGAGTGCCAACAATATCTCGTTCATCAATGTCCCCGCCGGATATAAAGCGGTCGTGACTCAGACGCGCATACCGTCCGTCGAGGTCGTCGGTCCGAAAGAGAATCTCGAAAAGATAACCACGGATCAGCTCTTCGCCGAGGTAGATCTCAGCAGTGCCGACCCCACCCAGTCCCACGGCACGGCATATGCCCGTGCCTATGTCAAGGACAGCAACAATTGCTGGGTGCACAACAGATACACCGTCAGCTACAGACTCGAAAAAGTCCAGTAATAAAAACCTGAACCCTCTGCCGAGTGCAGAGGGTTCATTTTTTGCCAAAGTAAAAAGCGGAGCACCGTTTTCAGTGCTCCGCCTTTTGTTATGCTCTTTTCTGAAGCTCACGCTCAAGCCAGATAGAACCGATGTCTATCGCGCTGTAGAGACCTCTGCGCTCCGCCTTCTTGAGGATCCTGTCGCGCGGACGAAGATCTTCATTTGTGCTGACGAGCTGCACGAGTATTTTATCCGAGAGCTCCGCGCCGTTTACGTCCTTGGTCGAGGTTATCTGCATCATGATAATGCAGGGCTCATCCATGTATCCGTAATAAAGCGTGTTGTCTTTTCTGACAAGGGGCTTGCCCTTGTACATGAGAAGCTTCTTGTTCTCCGCCACTCAATGTCACTCCAATCGGGTTATAGTTGCACTTTATTTTTTGATTCCGAGATAATCCTCAACCATGCTCTGCAGCAGCTCGTCTCTGTCCAGCTTTCGCACAAGACTGCGGGCATTGTTGTGGGTGGTGATATATGTCGGATCCTCAGAAAGGATGTAGCCAACTATCTGGCTGACCGAATTGTACCCCTTTTCGTTAAGTGCGTTGTAAACCTCGAGGAGTATCTTTTTCATTTCTTCGTCGTTTTCGTTTTTTATTGAGAACTGAATAGTCTCGTCGGCCATGAGTAACCACCTCCATAAAGTTTATTATATACCAAAATCTGCAACAAAACAATGGTATTTTGAAAATTAACTCAAACTCTCAGCGAAACGCCGATCGCGGACAGTCTGCGAAGTATCTCGTCTATCCAGCCCTGAACCTCTTCCATCTCAAGCGTGCGGTCGTGCGAGGAGAAGGTGAAGCGGAGCGTGATGCTCTTTGTGCCGAGCAGCTCGTATGTGTCGATGAGCTTAACGCTCTCGAGCTCTTCAATATTCATGCTCTTCCAGTTCTCGGAAAGCTCGTCGTAGGTGACTCCCTTTCTGAGCACGAGTGAGAGATCGTAGTAGGTGGACTGCTTGGTCGAAGGCTCCTTGAACTCGATGTCGTATGCCTTCGCGTTGCTGAACTTGTCTATATCCATCTCGATGCAGACTGCCGAACCGGTCTTGTCGAGCTTGGACGCGTTCTGCGGATGAAGCGCACAGACGAAGCCGACCTCGCTGCCGTCTGCAAGAACGGCGGCTGTGTTCTTCGGATGCTGCCATGCGTGGATGGGAGCTATCTTTGCGAACTTCGGTGCGCAGTGCTTGATCTGCTCGAAGATGCAGTTGATAACCTCGATAGCCTTGTAGTAGAGGTCGCGCTCACTCTGCGACTTCGAGAAGAGCACAACGCCGAGATGGCGGCGCTCGTTGCAGTAGCCGTTTTCGAGGGTGCCCTCAACAACTCTGCCTATCTCGAATATACCGTAGCTGTCCGCGAAGTCCTTGTTCTCGTATGCCGCGACGAGCAGGGTGGGGAGCATGGAGTCGCGCAGAACGCCGTTGTCGGAGTTCTCGATGTTGAGTATCTTGACATTGTCCTCAACCTCGATGCCGAGCTTCTTGTATTTCTTCTTGTCGCACCAGATGTAGGAGTGAACCTCGTGCATGGAATATTTCTTGACGAGGATGTCCTTTATCTCGTCGCCGACAAGTCTCTCGGGCGCGCTGTGAACGGGCTTGAGGGGGCTGCGGGTCGTGGTGATTTCAAAGTTGTCGTAGCCGTAGATTCTCGTTATCTCTTCGATGATGTCCGCCTTTATCGTGACATCCTTCGTGGCTCTCCAGGAGGGGACGGTGACGGTGAAAACGCCGTCTTTTTCGTCAACGCCGAAGCCGAGCAGTGTCAGCGTATGGATAATACGCTCGTTGCTTATCTCGATTCCGGTGTATCTGTCAACATAAGCCTTGTCGAAGGTGAGCGTTATCTGCGGATATTTCTTTGTGTATTCGTCCGTCAGCTTCGAGTCGATGACTGCGCCGCTGTCGATATCCTTGACGAGTTTGACAAAGCGCTTTATGGCGACGAGAGTCAGCTCGGGGTCGAGCATCTTCTCGTATCTCGCGCTCGCGTCGGTGCGCAGACCGAGGCGAGATGACGACTTTCTGACGCAGATTCCGTCGAAGTTCGCGGATTCAAGCACAACGCTCGAAGTGTCGCCGACTATCTCGGAGTCGAGACCGCCCATGATTCCGGCTATGGCTACCGGCTCGTTGTGGTTGTAGATGAGCAGGGTGTTGGTGTCCGCCTTTCTCGTCGTGCCGTCGAGGGTTGTGAAGTCAATCTCCTCTTTGGGCATGTCAACCTTGATATGGTCGATCTTTGTCGCGTCGAATGCGTGAGTCGGCTGACCGATCTCGAGCATGATGTAGTTCGTGAGGTCTGCAAGCAGGTTTATCGGTCTCATGCCGCAGTAGAACAGTCTGATTCTGATTTCCATCGGGCTGACATGCTTCGTGATGTTAGCCATTCTGAGGCAGGAATATCTGAAAACGTGCTCGGTGTCGCCGATAGTTACGGGGACAACGTTCTTGCTGTCGCTGTCGAGACTTGCGAGGTCGAGCGGCTTTAATTCGCGGCCGGTGAGGGCTGCGAATTCGCGCGCTATTCCGTAATGACCCCAGAGGTCGGGGCGGTTTGTGAGAGATTTGTTGTCAACCTCAAAGACGATATCGTCTATCGGGAACAGCTCTTTGATGTCGGTGCCGTTCTTGTATGACGGGTCGAGCTCCATTATGCCGGAGTTCTCGTCGCTGATGCCGAGCTCTTTCTCGGAGCAGCACATACCCTCGGATTCATATCCCGCGACAGTTGCCTTGCCGATCTCGCCCGCGACAACTCTGCCGCCGGCGGTAGCGAAAGCGACCTTCTGACCGACTCTGACGTTCGGCGCGCCGCATACGCAGTTTACTGTTTTGTCGCCGATATCAACCGTGAGCAGGTGAAGCTTCTTCGACTCGGGGTGATTTTCGAGCGTCTTTATCTCGCCGACAACGACTTTCTGAACATCGCGTCCCATATAATATATGTCCTCAACCTCAGCCGTGGCGAGGGTGAACTTGTTGATGAGTCCTTTTATATCGCATCCGTCAAGGTCAACATAGTCTTTGATCCAGTTTATTGAAACAAGCATGACTTTAAGCCTCCTCTTTCTTCGTGTCGTCGGGCACGGTGAACGATGAATTGGTGAACTGCGAGAGCGACTTGAGATTGCAGCTGTTGAACACGCGGATGTCCTTGACTCCGTATTTCATCATCGCAAGGCGCGTCAGTCCCAGACCGAAAGCGAAGCCCGAATACTTCTCGGGATCGATGCCGCCCGCCTTGAGGACGTTCGGATGTATCATGCCGCAGGGGCAAAGTTCGAGCCAGCCGGAATCCTTGCAGGAGGAGCAGCCCTCGCCGCCGCAGATAAGGCACTGGATATCAAGCTCGAAGCCGGGCTCAACGAACGGGAAGAAGCCGGGGCGCAGGCGCACCGTGACATCCTTCTGGAAAACCTCGGAGAGCATCGTCTTCATGAAATAGATAAGGTTCGAAATGGATATGTCCTTGTCGACCATCATGCCTTCCATTTGGAAGAAAGTATTCTCGTGGCAGGCGTCGATTTTCTCGTTTCTGAAGCAGCGTCCGGGGAAAATCGCGCGCAGCGGAATGCCCTTTTCAAGGTCGGCGGCATATTTGCGAAGAATCGTGTTCTGCGCCGCGGAGGTGTGAGTTTTGAGCAGCTGACCGTTGCTCAGGTAATATGTGTCCTGCATGTCGCGCGCGGGGTGATGCTTCGGAATATTGAGCGCCTCGAAGCAGTTGTAATCGTCCGTGATTTCGGAATAGTCCTCGATGGAGAAGCCCATGTTGAGAAATATCTCGTCAACCTCGCGCTGAACGAGAGTTATCGGGCTGTAAGAGCCGGGGTTCGTGTCGCAGGGGAAAGACTCGTCGTAGACCTCTGCGCTTTCAATGAGGCGCTGTTCTTCAAGAGCCTTGAGCTCCTGGAGACGCTCCTGCATGGAGGTCTCGATGAACTGTTTTATCGTGTTTATCTTCTGACCTGCCTCTTTCTTCTGATCGTTGGGCAGGGCGCGAAGCTCGCTCATGAGATTTGCGATGTGACCCTTTTTGCCGAGGAACTCTATCCTCAGCTCCTCAAGCTCAGAGACCTTGCCCGCGTCGGCGGCTTTCTTTTTGAATAATTCTTTGAGCTTTTCGGCGTTTTCGTTCATACTTCTCATCCTTTCAAAAAGCATAATTTACATCTTTTCTGTCGGCAGGGGAGGCAAAATAAAAAAATCCTCCGTCCCACTGAGGGACGAAGGAAACTTCGCGGTACCACCCTGCATTCGCGTCCATAGGACGCCTCAGCCTGTTCCGCTCGATGGCGGACAGCACCGTGTAACGGCGGTGAACCGTCTCAGCCTACAACATAAAGCTTCAGCCGAGCCGCTCCGGAGTGAACTTCGGCGTGCTCTGACACGGGATCATTCCAGCCAAGTGAACCCTCTCTGCGGTGTTCGCCGCGCGCCTACTCTCTCCATCTGTGCGTTGTCTTTATATCCTGTTTATCATAGCACATTATTTTTGTTCTTGCAAGTGCCGTGTGAAAAATTTTTATTTGTTGTCATATTCGTCAAGAAAGCTGTGCTTTATCCCGTCTTTTTTGTAGGCGAGAACCGTGTCTATATTGACATTTTCAACGCTGCTGAATATGCATTTCTCAACATCGGGGTTGCTCTTTTTCAGCTCGCGTATCAGCTCTTTCGTCTCCTGACGCTTTGAGTGATTCTGCCCGTCGTTGCAGGTCGTGCAGGTGTCGGTGAACTTGCAGGCGCACTGGATGAAGTGCAGCCCGTTGTAGTCGCGCCACGCCTTTATATCATCTTCACGCACGAGGTAGAGCGGGCGAATCAGCTCCATGCCCGGATAGTTCGTGCTGTGGAGCTTGGGCATCATCGTCTGTATCTGCGCCCCGTGGAGCATTCCCATGAGTATCGTCTCGATAACATCGTCGTAGTGGTGGCCGAGCGCTATCTTGTTGCAGCCCAGCTCCTGCGCGAATTTATAAAGATATCCGCGCCGCATCCTCGCGCAGAGATAGCACGGCGATTTTTTGACATTGTAGACGGATTTGAATATGTCCGACTCGAATATGTTTATCGGTATGTTCAGCGCCCGCGCGTTGTCCTCGATTATCTTGCGGTTCTCGGGGTTGTATCCGGGATCCATGACGAGATATTTGACCTCGAAATTCACTTTGCTGTATCTTTTAAGCTCCTGAAAGAGCTTAGCCATGAGCATCGAGTCCTTGCCGCCGGATATGCAGACTGCGACCCTGTCGCCCTCGTTGACGAGCTTATATATCTTGAGAGCCTTCGTGAACGGACTCATTATCGAAACGCGGAACTTCTTTCTCAGACTCTGCTCGACCTTTTGACACAGTTCGCTGTCCTGCCGATTCTGCATCTCATAGCGCATCCATGCTAGATATCCGCCCTCGAGGCTGTACGCCTCGTAGCCCTGCTCGCACAGCCTGTCCGCAATGTCTATGCTGAAAACTCCGTGCGCGCAGTAGATTATTATTTTTTTGTCCCTGTCCGCGGGCGGATTGTTCTCGAGCTCGTCTGCGGTTGTGTGTACCGAGCCGGGGATGAATCCATATGCCCTGTCCGTCTCGCTTCTTATGTCATAGACGGTGTATTCCCCATCGTTGAGTTTCTTCAGCTGTTCTGCCGATATTTCCATTGCCTGCGCTCCAATGCTGCATTTTTGCCGTAAACGGTATTGCTATTATACCGCGAAACATGGCGGTTTGTCTATAATAAAGGTGCTATGTCTTTGCAAATGGACTGACTTTCAAAGAACTTTGGGAGCAGCGGACAAGGAAAAAGCATGATTGAAATTTGCAAAATATTTTCGTAGCATCCGAAAGGGTGCTATTTTTATATTTTAAGCTTTACCTTATCGAGTCGATGCAGCGCAATCTTGCCGGACATCTTGCCGAAGAGGCAAAGACGGGCTTCAGCTATCCGCAGTGGCAGGCGGAAAAGCTCAAAGAGCTGAAGCGATATCAGCGAGAGAACCGAAAAATCGTCCGCAGCCAGACCGAGGGACTGTCCGAGAAAGTGGCAAAGCACATGAAGTCTGAACTGCGGCAAGGCTCGAAGCACGAGCTGAAGCGCTATAGAGAGGCGCTTGGCAAGGGCTATAAATCCGCAAAGGCCATGCGCAAAAGCTTCTTCAAGGTCAACGACCGAAAGATAAACGGGATGATTAACGCCCTGCAAAACGATCTCGGTGCGGCAAATACTGCCGTGCTGCGTATGATGAACGACACATATCGACAGACCATCTTCCGCGCCGGAATGTACGCTTCCAACGGTGTAATGACCGAAACGCAGGCATATGACATGGCCGTGAAAGATTTTTTGAATCGCGGAATCAACTGCATTGAATACCGCGACGGCCGCAGGGTCAATATAGCGGATTACACATCAATGGCCGTTCGCACGGCGAATCAGCGGGCGTATATGGTGGGCGAGGGCGAATTCCGCAAAAGCATAGGCGAGACGCTCGTCATTATTTCGCACCACGCCACCGCCTGCAAACTCTGCAGACCGTTTGAGCGCAAGGTGCTCATTGATGATGTGTATTCCGGCGGCAAGCCGGACGACAGCGACTATATGCTGCTGTCCGAGGCGATGAAGCTCGGCTTGTTCCATCCTCGATGCCGGCACGGACTCGGAACCTATTATCCGGAGCTTGAAGAAATCAACCACTACAACAACGAAGAAAACGATGTTTCTGACTACGGACGATACAACCGTGCGCACATAGAAAATATGGTGCAGCGGTATAAGCGTCTGACAGTCGGCAGCGTCGACCCCGAGAATGTGGCGAGATATCAGGCGAAACTCAAAGAGTGGGAGAAAAAACTTGAAAAATACAGTAATAGTGATATAATAGAAAGGAAACCTGCTGTAGCATCTACCATGTTTGTGAGCAGACGAGATCAGCTATATATTAATGCCGCTAAAATACCGCCGCTTGAAAATGTTGAAGATGTGGTTTGCCACGCTGATAGTGATAGCTTTGCATTTGTAGATCCGGTTACTGGTGAGGTTATAAGTGAGTTTTCAGCGCATGAAATGGCAGCATATATTAATGCTTCGCAACGATATGAACACGGAAAGACGGTTCGACTCATATCATGCAGTGCCGGAGCAAAAGAAGATGGCTTGGCACAACAGCTTGCGGATGAACTGAATGCCATTGTAATTGCGCCCACGGAAACTTTGTACGTTACAGCTACAGGAGATATGTATATAACTGACAGTCCATTGGGTCAGTTTGAAAAAATCAACACAGGTGAATGGAAAATTTTTTCACCAAGGAGGCGAGATAAGGGATGAAATACATAGGAAAGTATCAGGAATTTGGCTTTGCTGATGGTGACAGTATAAAAAATCACTTTAACAGAGAACCGTATTCAGCCAAAGAGAAAATTATCAATTATCTTCGTAATGGTGGAACTGTATTTTGTTGTGCTCCGTCTATTATTAAGGATTGTATTACGGGCGGACGCATTCTGGAAGAGCAAGTTACCAGATTTGACGGAAGTTATAAATGGCCATCTTATTTAGCTTATTATGTTGACAGGTATAATTTAAAGCTTCCAAATGATTTTGAAAAGCATATTTTAAGTCTTGTAGATTAGAAGGCTACACACAATTTAATAATTACAGCGTCTTGCATTTGACTGCAAGGCGCTGTTTTTATATCCAAAAATCGTTTGCCTGTATCGTAAAACAGGGTGACAGTTGACCTTAACTGAGAAAAGGAGTGTAAAAAATGGCAGAAGAAAACAAGAATGTTGAAACCACAGAGGTACAGGGCAACGAGGAGCAGAATGAGCAGACTCAGCCCGAAAAAAAGTACACCGATGAGGAAGTAAACAACATCAGCGTCAAAAACAGCAAGAAGGCAGTCGCCAAGCTCATGAAGGAGCTCGGTATAACCGAGAAGACCGACAGAGCGAAGGTCAAAGAGCTTATCGAGAAGGCGCAGCTTGATAAGCAAGAAGAGCCGGAGACACTTTAGGTGCATTATAACACTAAATCAAACAATGTTTGCGCCGACAAAAATCAACTGTTGCTACAGGGTTACTACGGTTTCCGTTTTTTTTGAGTGCATTAAAATAAAAAAGAAAAAAGCCTTGAAACCGTTGGCTTAACAGTGATAAGGAACTAATTCAAAAACCGTTAGCCAGCAGATTCGGATGTGCAAAAGAGCACCCGCCAGCGCAAAGCTGGTGGGTGCTCTTTTGTTATGATGCATCAGTAAAGGCCGAAGTATCCGCTAAAGCAGCAGGATCAGTCATCCTGATCGTCATCGTCGTCGAGATCATCCACATCGTTCTGATCGTCATTATCATGGGCATCGGCAAGGTCATCCATATCATCTGCATCGTCGTCATGCTGATTATCGTCTTGGCCATCGTCCTCGTGGTCATCGTCATCGCTCACCGGAACGGAAATGACGGATTT
>DKDF01000028.1:0-1287 GCA_002451755.1 Ruminococcaceae bacterium UBA6855 | reverse complement strand
GTCATCGCGGTCGTCCGCGTCATCGTTGTCTTCGCTCCGGTCGTCGGAATCGTCGATATCGTTCTGATCATCGTTGTCGTTCCGATCATTATCGTCCTCAATGTCATCGCGGTCATCATCAGGAAGGTCGAACTCGACCTGATCGTTCCAATCGTCGCGGTCATCCCAGTCGTCATTTCCGTCGATGTCCGCCTCCAGCACCTTGCCGGTGCGGGCGTCCACCTCGTACTCATACTCCACGCCGCCCGCGGTGAACTCAAACTCGTATACACCGTCGTCCAGCTCATACTCGTGGTCGCGGAAGGAGGCGCTCTCCAGGCCCAGCTGCGCCAGAACCAGCTCCTTTGCCTTGTTCTGGCCGATGCGACCATAGTCATCCAGATCGCCCTCGCTGACGGTCATGGTCTTCGCGCCGATGCCGCATTTCTGCACCGCTTCGCGGGCACCATCGGCCACATCCTGTAAAAACTCGTCGCTCACATAGACGGAACCTTCTTTCAGCTTCAGGACGATATTTTTGGCATGTCCGTCCACCGTTCCCTCAAAGTAGCCGTCATCGTAGATATCTCGAACCAGCTCGCTCACTACCGTGCGGCAGTCCTTGCCCTGATAGTCCTTCACATCCTTGACGACAGTCTTGCCGTCTTCGTTCAGACCTTCGATCTCCAGTACCAGACCGCTCTTGTCATATTCTACCTCGATCTCGGGGTTGACGCTCAGCAGTACAGTGCCGATGGCGTTGCTTTCGGCTGATGCCTGTTCCGTGGGCTGTACGGCGCAGCCTGCCAGCAGAGAGAGCATCAGCGCTGCGGAGACGGTCAGGGTGAGGGACTTTTTCCAATTCATCTTCTTCATAGTGGATTCTCCAATCGTCATTTATTATCGGCTTTCGTTTGCCTGATGGATATAGAGTACGGATCGGCATTTTGAAAACCGGGGTCAGGCTGAAAAATCTTTCGACATTTTTTAATCGTCCCCATTTTCATCGTCATCGTCAGAATCGCTGTCAGCTGCATCATCATCCGGCTGCTCCGGATCATCGTCATCATCGTCGCTTACAAAACCGGGCGGCGTATCATCCTGCTCGTCCTCGTCCTCTGGGTCTCCCGAAGTACTGACGGCAGCGTCAAGATCATCGTCATCAACGCCGTCATCCTCGTCAACTTCCGGCGCGCCCTTTTCCTGCGTATCGTCAGCATGGTCATCGTCAGGATCATCGTCAGTATCATTCCCGTCGGGATCTTCCTCAGACTGAGAGGGGATGATGATCTCCTCCGTTGGTTCCTG